>NZ_JBHYKZ010000006.1:0-153152 GCF_042741995.1 Aerococcus sp. NPDC058936
ATGAAAATGAATAATGGAAAAGAATATATAAAAAGCCAGGCAATCTAATGATTACCTGGTAGAAATTACTCATCAGTCCTATTTGACGAAGAGCCAAAAAACCACAATATCAAGCACTTCACAGATGAAGCTAGATACTGACGGTTTTCAATGTCGTATATAATGTATATATCATTTCAATCGCTTATTCGAATTCGATTTCAACTGATTCAGTTAACACATCAGAATAGCTATAGCAGATGCGTTCAAATTTGTTTTCTTCTTGGTCTAGTTCAACCACAAAAACAGCAGGGAAAGTGTCACTTAGCACCCCTTGGCGTTTCATCACGCGTTTACGACCAATCTGTTGTGTTAGATGGACGCGTTCACCAATTTTTCCTTCAAGTTCCGCTTTAATCATTGCAATATTATTTGGCATGCCCTCACCTCTCTACCATAAAGTATACCATAAAATGCAAGATATTTAAATACCATTTTTGTCTTTTATTGTCAACAATAATAATGGTAGAAATAGGTGAGAATTTTAGCCAGATAATCTTAATCTTGGAAGGTTAAGTCTTCTTTATACAAGGCGTCTGCCAAGTGTCCAAAATCTGCAATCGTTAATGTTTCTGCCCGTTGCTTTTGGTCAATACCTGCAACTTCAAGGGCTTTTACCATTTTTTCAACGACGGCTTCTTCTTTTCCAAAGGCAGCCCGTAAGTTATTCCAAATGGTCTTACGTCGTTGTTTGAAACTAGACCGAACTAAATGGAAGAAAAATTCTTCATTTTCAACAGTAATTCTTGGTTTATCTAGCTTGTTTAAGGCCAAGATAGCTGAATCTACGTTAGGTTGTGGGTTAAAAACAGTCCGTGGTACGGTAAAGGCAATTTCCGCGTCACAGTAATATTGAATAGCTACTGATAATGACCCGTAAGCCTTCGTTCCTGGTGATGCTGTCAATCTTTCTGCCACCTCTTTTTGCATCATCAAGATGAATTGGTCGAAGTGGAAGCTGGCTTCAAGTAAGTTGAAGATGATTGGCGTTGTAATATAATAAGGCAAGTTAGCCACTACAACCGTCCGCTCAGCAGGTGGAAAGGCCGCCATTGTTGCATTCAAGTCCGCTTCCAAGATATCTTGGTGCTTGATTGTTACATTGTCGTAGTCACTTAGGGTATCTGCTAAAACTGGCAACAAGCGTTGGTCAATTTCAAAAGCCAATACTTCCTTGGCATTGATGGCTAAAAACTCCGTTAAAGCCCCAATCCCCGGTCCGATTTCAATAGCGTTGGTATCCTTGTCCACCCCAGCCACGTCCACCATATGTTGTAGGATTTGCGGTTCAGTCAGGAAGTTTTGTCCCAAAGATTTTTTTGCATCTAAATTAAATTTCTTTAGGATAGCACCCGTTCTTGACGGCGTTGCGATATATTTAAATGGTTGATTCATAATTTTCACCTATTTCTTTTGGTAATTTTCAAGCACTGCTGCCACTTGGTTTAATGATATCTGAAAAAGGGCTAATCGTTTCGCAAGCTGCTTGCCGTTGACATAACCCAAGTGTAGCTGGCTAGATAAGTAGTCTCTTCTGTCTTTGGCATCCGGCGTCCCAATCAACCTTAAGGCAATCAAGTCTTTTTGTGCGATAGGCTCAAGGTCAGCCTTCGCTGGATCAGCCAACTGGTATACATTGGCCATCGCCTTTTCAATCGCTGTATCAGAGGCATGCTCAACCCCTAAACTCCCCTTATGACTTGGCTTCGCCTCATCTCGTTGAATAAAGGCATGTTGAACACCTGGCACAGCATCCACAACTGCTTGTCGAATCTTAATGCCAGAGATATCTGGATCTGTAAAGACAATTACCCCATGAAGTTCATGAGCTTTCTTGATTTCAAGCAAGGTCCGTTCATCAACCGCTGACCCGTTAGTTTCAATCGTTGTGACTTGGTATAGCCGGTTTAACCGTTGGGTATCTGACTTGCCCTCAACCACAATTACTTGTTTAATCCGTTTCTTTTGTTTTGTAGATGGTTTTTCAGCTTTCGCCATCTCTCCCTGTTTGTCTTCAGCTGTCATATCACGCATCTACTTTCTCTTGACTAATTGTTGGCCATCAAAATTCAGTGCGAATAAATCCAAAGCATTTTGGAAGGTTTGCGCTTCAAAGTCAGCAATGGCACTTTCACGTGTTGCCGCCAAAGTTTCTGCTACATAGGCCACAAAAGCTGATTCATTACGTTTGCCTCGTTTTGGTACCGGCGCTAAATACGGCGAATCTGTCTCAATCAAAATCTTATCATCTGGCACCAATTTCGCTGCTTCCCGCACTTCGACTGTCTTTTTAAAGGTCGATACCCCCGAAAAAGAGACGTGCATGCCTAAATCTAGGAATTTCTCGGCCCATTCAGGTGTTTCACCAAAGGAATGCATAATGCCACCGAAGTCGCCCACTTTTTCCTCTTTTAAAATGTTGTAACAATCAGCCGTCGCGTCCCGGTTATGGATGACAATGGGTAAATGTAATTCGCGGGCAATCGCTAGTTGACGGCGGAAAACTTTCTCTTGTACATCACGGGGACTGGTATCCCAATAATAGTCCAAGCCCGTTTCTCCAAGTGCCACTACCCTGTCATCTTCTAAAGTAGATAGCAGATATTTTTCAGCTTCGCCATTGTAATCCACTGCCTCGGTTGGATGCCAGCCGTAAATGCCAACCATGTCCCCATTTTTCTTGACCATTTCTTGGGCCCGGTTAATGGTATTGTAGTTAAAACCTACTAGGGCAAATCCCTTTACCCCAGCATGTCTAGCCCGAGTAATGGTTTCATCGCGGTCGTCATTAAAATCATCCACATTTAAATGTGTGTGCGTATCAAATAACATATTTTTCCTTTCTTAACTTAGAAAAAGGGGCTGTGACAACCAGCCCCTTCATCACGTTATCATTAAGCTATTTCACTACCATTAGAAGCATCTTCAGGTGCAAATACAACTTGTAATTTACCCTCGTGTTCTGCAGAAAGGATCATTCCTTGAGAAACTTCACCCTTCATCTTACGCGGTTTTAAGTTAGCGATGATGCAAACTTTTTTCCCGATTAAAACACTTGGATCTGGATAGAATTCACGAATACCAGATAGGATTTGACGGTGACCCTTGTCTCCTGCGTCCAATCTGAATTTCAATAATTTGTCTGCTCCTTCAACGAAGTCAGCATCAATCACTTCAGCAACCTTGATTTCAACTTTATCAAATACATCATATTTGATTTGGCTATCTTTAACAGATACCAATTCCGTTTCTTCAGGGTTGAAGTTTTCGTCTTCTTCATCGTCACCAGCTGGTTTATTGGCCGCCATTTGTGCTTGGATATAAGCTACTTCTTCATCGTGGTCTAGTCGTGGGAAGATTGGTTGCCCTTTTTCAACTACTTTCGCAGTTTCTGGGTATAAACCAACTTTTGCATTTTCAAAGCCTGCATCAGCGTCGAAATCTAAACCTAATTGTTCAAAGATGTTAGCTGGCGTTTCCACCATCACTGGTTGAATTAGGATGGCAATCACACGTAGTGAGTCCACCAAGTGGTACATCACTGATTGCAATTTACCTGCTTCTGCTTCATCTTTAGCCAAGATCCAAGGTGCTGTTTCATCAATGTATTTGTTGGTACGAGAGATGATTTCCCAAACATGGTCTAAGGCTACACTGAATTGTAGGTCATCCATCGATTGACGGTATGCCGCTACTTCTGTTGTGATGAGGTCTTCTAATGGTGCATCAAAGTCCGTAATTTGACCTGGGTAAGCACCGACTTGACCGCCTAAGTACTTGTTAACCATTGAAACAGTACGGTTCAATAAGTTTCCTAAGTCATTGGCTAAGTCGTAGTTAATCCGGTTGATGAAGTTGTCAGGGGTAAAGATCCCGTCATGACCAAATTTCACTTCACGCATTAAGTAGTAACGTAAGGCATCTAAACCGTAGCGCTCAACCAACATTTCAGGGTAAACAACGTTCCCTTTAGATTTAGACATTTTACCATCTTGCATCAATAACCAACCGTGACCAAAGATTTGTTTTGGTAGTGGTAAGTCTAATGCCATCAACATAATTGGCCAATAAATCGTATGGAAACGAACGATTTCTTTCCCTACAAAATGGATATTTGCTGGCCAATATTTGTCAAAGTTTTCAGCATCCGCATTGGGATAGCCTAAAGCTGTAATATAGTTGGCTAAGGCGTCAATCCAAACGTAGACTACGTGTTTAGGGTTAGATTTAACCGGCACCCCCCAGTTGAATGATGTACGTGAAACCGCCAAGTCTTCTAGACCAGGTTTAATGAAGTTGTTAATCATTTCATTTTTACGGGTTTCAGGTTGGATGAATGTTGGGTTTTGTTCGTAGTATTCTAGTAAACGATCAGCGTATTTACTCATCTTGAAGAAGTAAGATTCTTCTTTTACTAATTCTACGTCGTGACCAGATGGCGCTTTACCACCGATAACTTTACCATTTTCATCTTTGTAAACTTCTTCTAATTGGGTTTCAGTGAAGAACTCTTCATCAGAAACCGAGTACCAACCTTCATATTCACCTAGGTATATATCGCCTTGTTCTAATAAGCGATCGAAGATGTATTGAATGGCTTCAATATGTTGTTGGCTTGAAGTACGCATGAAAATATCATTTGAAATCTTCATTGTCTTCCAAAGTTTTTGCATGCCAGCCGCCATACCATCAACGTATTCTTGCGGTGAAATGCCTTGTTCTTCAGCTTTTTGTTGGATTTTTTGTCCGTGCTCGTCGGCACCAGTTAAAAACATCACATCAAAACCGTTCGCACGTTTGTAACGCGCAAGTGTGTCAGATGCTACTGTTGTATATGTATTTCCGATATGTAATTTACCACTTGGGTAATAAATCGGTGTAGTAATATAAAATGTTTCCTTATTTTCAGCCACGAATGAGTGCCCCCTAATATTTGTCTATTCTCTTTCCGTAATAGTATATCATAATTTATCAGTATTTTAATGGGGTTCGACGACATTTACGATCACTCGTGTCACGAATAATTGATAATATGCTAATGATTCAATTTGAAAAATGGTGAATCTGTCCTAAGCTAATCCACTAGTCCACCTAATTATCTACTTACTAGACTAATTGCTTACAGGTCATTCATCACCCGGTTAGCAAACTGTGGGGCAAAGCGGCCAACATGACCGTATGAAACAGCCTTTCCCGGACTTGGCGCGTGTAAATAATAGCCATCCTCAAGGGCTAAGGCGACGTGGTAAACCTGGTCGTCTTCTTCAAAAAAATATAGGTCGCCAGGTTGAACATTGTTTAAGTCTACAGGTTGGCCAAAATATTGCTGTTGATTGGTTGTACGTGGCATATATAAGCCGTTTGCCTTGAAAATATATTCAATAAAACCGGAGCAATCAAACCCAGATAAATCATTGCCACCCCAAACATAAGGAATGCCAATCAAATCATTGGCTGTGATCAGGATGGCTTGCCGCTTAGTTGTTGCGGTCTTGAATGGTAGGTGTGCATTTTGGTCGCTAGCTGGTATTGATGCTGTTGTGCCCTTTCCCTTGGCCTCAATGGCTTGTGCGGGAAAGGCGAGCGCAGCCACTGTGTATAAGGCGGACAGCAAGTACAAGAAACTTCTTTTTCTAAACATATTGATCACTCCTTTATTGGTTATAACAGGGCTATCATATCAGGTTAAAATCCTTGTTGCTATAGGATTTACACAAGTTTTACCAAGCGTTTTCTGGGTGTTTTCACGTATACGGATTGGGGGCAAAATGCGTCAAAAAAAGACCTGAACCGGGGTCCAAGTCTTTCATCTTTTCTATATTAATATTTACGCGCCTTCGATGGTTACTAAGAAATATTTTTTCTTACCGCGACGAACAACGATGTATTTGCCTTCGATGGCATCTGCTGCTGAGATTTCGTAGTCGACGTCTTGTAGGCGTTGACCGTTGATGTAGATGGCGCCGTTGTTGATGTCTTCGCGTGATTGACGACGTGATCCTTCGATGCCTGCGTCTACTAACCAAACGGCTAAATTGTTGCCTTCTTTAGGCATTGTTGACCCTGGCATGTTACCGAAACCTTGTTCAATTTGTTTGGCTGATAGGTCTTGGATATTGCCTGAGAATAAGGCTTCTGTGATGGTTTGGGCATCTTGTAAGCCTGTTTGACCGTGAACAAAAGTAGTCATTTCTTCTGCTAAACGACGTTGTGCTTCACGTTTTTCTGGTTGAGTAGCTACTTTTTCTTCTAGGGCTTCGATTTCTTCTTTATTTAAGAAGGTAAAGTATTTCAAGTATTTCACGACGTCTGCATCGTTTTGGTTTAACCAGAATTGGTAGAATTCGTATGGTGACGTTTTTTCTGGGTCTAGCCAAATCGCACCACCGGCAGTTTTACCGAATTTAGTGCCATCCGATTTCAACATTAATGGAATAGTTAATCCAAAGGCTTCTGCGTCTGCTCCAGCTTCTTTACGAATTAATTCTAAACCTGATGTGATGTTGCCCCATTGGTCGGCCCCACCGATTTGTAGACGAACGTCCTCGTTTTCAAAAAGGTGTAGGAAGTCCATTGATTGAAGGATTTGGTATGAGAATTCTGTAAATGAAATCCCTGTTTCTAATCGTGAAGCAACGATGTCTTTTTTGATCATGGTATTCACGTTGAAACGTTTCCCAATATTACGTAAGAAATCAAGTAAAGTCAGGTTTTTGGTCCAATCGTAGTTGTTGACCATACGGAAGTCGGCGTCTTTTTCTTTTAGGAATAAGTTTTCCATTTGGCTAGCTAATTTGCGGGCGTTGTCTTCTACTTGTTCCATAGTTTGTAGGTTACGTTCTTCCGATTTACCTGATGGGTCACCGATTGAACCAGTTGCCCCACCGATTAAGATAACTGGACGGTGTCCTGCTAATTGGAATCGTTTAAGGACCATAAATGGAATTAAGTGACCGATATGTAGTGAGTCACCAGTTGGGTCAACACCGCAGTATAGGCTGATTTTGTTGTCTTTGATGTAGGCTTTTAGACCGTCTTCGTCTGTTTGCTGGTTGATGGCGCCCCGCCATTCTAATTCTTCAATAATGTTCATATTTTTCGCTCCTTTTCCCTTTTATAAAATAAAAAAAGCCCCTGCCCTAAGCTCTTCCAATTGGAAAAACCTAGACAGGGACGATCAATTACCGTGTTACCACCCAAATTGTTATAAACATCTAGTTTATAACCTCTCTTTGTGCGTTATCGGGCACTAGCCGGCGGAATTTGTACTGCTATGTGTAATTCACTATCAATCCTTGACTAGTTTTCACCCACCACTAGTTCGCTAATTACCAGATTTATTGCTACTCCACCAATTGACTTGGTGCCATAGTGCATTCCTTGCACAAGATTATTTGCGTGTGAAGCTTTCGCTTCTCACTGAATTTTATCAAAGTCATTGGATAAGTCAAGCAGTTTTGATGTCTTTTTCTACTATCGATTGATACTGATATGCTTTCTCTTCTATCCAATTACCATTCTTCGTGGTTCCATGCTAGGCCGTCTAAATTGCCTTGGGCTTGGAATAGACGTTTGTCGGTTTCAGCGATTTCAGCTTTCACTTTTTTTAGTATGGCGATTGTTGCATAGTCTGTTGCCGTTTCGATGGCTTGATCAATGATCGCCTCGGTCCATTTCAAGTCATTTTCCATTCCGGTTCTAGTCTCCTTGTTTAATGCCGTCATATGATGTGCCCCTCTTAACGCCAGCTTGTTTTAGGTAGTTGCGCTTCAATATCGCCTAGATTATCCATTTCCTCTGCCCATTCTTCAGCAACCAGATTTAGTTGCTCTTGTAATGGTTGATCAAAATCGCCTGCAATGTCTTTTAATTGTGCGATCAACCAAGCGTTTCGCTCAGCAAATTTTGCCTGGTTTGGTAGTTCTAGGTATTGTCTAAAACGGACTAGATTGTCTTGCTGGATATGTTCTGGTTGGTAGGAATGTTGGGCAAGGACAAATGGTGGCAAGTAATTCAAGCCAATCGCACGTGCGAAGGATTGGTAAGGTCGAAGTAACTCTGAAATGGTTACTTGTTCCCGACCACCTGCTTGATACTGTCTTAAAGGCACACCCACTGAGATGATTACACCAAATTCTTTACCTTTTAAATTTGTACTATAGGTATCTAAAAATTCATTGTTAAAGACTTCTTGAATAAAATCCGACACTAAACCGGGTGCTTGATACCAAAATAATGGAAATTGAAGAAACCATCTGTCTGACGCTAGGATAGCTTCTTGATAAGCTGTCACATTTGCTTCAGTGAATGGTCGTTCAATTTGGATAAAAGGAACGGTACTTGGTCTGGCTTCATACAGAAATTGGTGGGACGCTGATGTCGCCATTTCTGGATGTCCACCAAAGATCACTCTTGCCATTGATTCGCCTACTTTCTCATTATTTGTAGTCATTTTATCATAAGACTATTTTACATAAGAAAAGCAGCCTAACCAAGTAGACTGCTTGCAAAATTTATATTGAATGATTTTTATAATAAAGCTGGTGAATTTGGTCCAACTGGAATACCAATTAGATACCAGATGACTGCCATAATAATCCACGCAATACCGATGGCTACTGAGTATGGTAATACGTTAGACATTAACGTTCCTAAACCAGAACGCTTGTCGTATTTGTATAATACTGCTAGAACTACCGGAATGTAAGCTTGCATTGGTGTTAATGGGTTAATAATCCCATCACCAATACGGTAAAGCATTTGGGTGAATGCTGGGTGATAACCTAATAGCATGAACATTGGGACAAAGATTGGTGCCAGGATTGCCCATTTTGCCGAAGCGGAACCAATAAAGAAGTCAACGAACATTGATAATAAAATGAATCCGATGATTAAGGCGATACCATTGGCGCTTTCTAGTAAGCTTGCGCCTGAAATCGCAATGACTGTCCCCATGTTAGACCATGAGAAGTACGCCATCATTTGACTTGAGAAGAAGATGATCACGATGAAGCTTCCCATATCAGCCATTGATGTAGATAACATCCGAGATAAGTCGTGTGAGTCTTTGACTTGGCCGGTCATCTTACCGTACACAAAACCCGGTACGAAGAACATAATTGTCATCAAGACTGTGATCCCGTCCATAAATGGCGAATCAGAAATTAATGAGCCCGTTTCAGCGTTTGCTAAGAATGAATTTGGTATTAAGGCTAAAACTGCAACAATAGCGATTGTCGCTAGTAATGACCAGTTTGCATATTTAACTGCTTTGATTTCTTGGTCTGATAATGAGCCACCTTTGTGAACTGATGGTAATTGCTCGCTGGCAAATTCAGGTTGGTACTCCCCCATTTGTGGTAATGAAATTTTAGTCAATACAAAATAAATAACTGGTACTAATACAAATGTTGAAGCGAAGATGAAATAGTAGTTCATCGCAACGTTGAGTTCAATATCTGGCATAATAGTCTGTGCTGCTGATTCTGTAAAGGGGAATACTAAGGCATCAGACATCCCCAACATCACGTTGGCTGCAAAGGCTGCAAGTGATGAGACATAACCTAGCACTGCACCGGCCATTGGGTTTAATCCCATTTTCAAGAAGGTTAAGGCTGCTAACGGTGGCAATACGATTGGACCAGCATCCCCAGCGATGTTGGCAATTACTCCTGCAAAAATGATGATCAGTAAGATATATTGCTTGGGCGCTTTCTCCACTACGTTAGTTAAAACGGCTTCAAAGTAACCTGATTTCTCAGCCATACCAACACCAAGCATAATAACTAATACAGCTGACAAGGCTGGGAATCCAGCAAAGTTGGCCCCTGCTTCTGATATCATGCGGGCAAAGTATTCGCCAGTTAGCAAGTTATTTACTGCAACCTCTGAATTATCTATCGGATTGACAACCGATACCCCAAACATACTCATTACCCATGACGCTAGAATGATTAGAATACATAGGTAAATGAAGATCATAATTGGTGAAGGCATTTTGTTCCCTACACGTTCAATCCTGTTAAGAAAACGGAGTAACCGTGATTCTTGTTGTTTTTCTTCCACTTATTTCATCTCTTTTCTTATTGTAATTCTTGCTTATCTTTCCACTATTATATTAGATTATAAATATTTCATTAAAATTTCGCAAGTATTCGTTAAGTTTTTCTATAATTTCCACTCTTTTCTTGGAAGATAATCTCCATTTTCCCCAAAAAAAAGACCCATATCATCTTTATATGGATCTATTTGTTAGATTTATTGACGGCTAGAGGCCAAATTCTTTTGGTATAAGTTACTTGTACTTGTCTCAACCCTACCGTATTGATGTATGAATCCTAATAATTTGTAATGATTATTGGTCACACTGTTCACCTCTTTCCGTTGTTGGATTTGTATTTCCTGCGAAAGAGGGGTTTGTAAATTATAGAACCTTTAACGGCTAGCTACCGTTTCTGTGATTGTTTGAATTGCGGCTTCACTTCTTTGAATCAAGTCTTTACCTTTGGCACCTAATGTTGCTTGTAGGTTTTCATCCTTTAATAATAAGACGTTTTCTTCAACATTTTCGTTGGCTGCTTGAATAGCTGTTTTCAGCATGGCTGTCCCAACGGTGACGTCGGCCATTACAGACTTCCTTCCTAGGCTAGCGACTTGGGTCATAATTTCTAAGCCTTGTGTTGCGTGGTCCATGATTTCCAATGGCACTTCTGTGGCAATTTTTAAGCCCGCTTGAATCGCTTGTAGGCGGTCAGCTTTTTCTTGGTCAGTGGCTTTGGGTAATTTAAATGCACCGAATAGTTGGTTTGATGCGTCTTCGTCCCCTTGCACCAAAGCGAACAGTGCTTCTTGGTGGCTAGTCATTTGATTGACTAGACCCGTCAGCAAATCAATGTCTGCCCCCTTTTGCTTTTCAATAGTAATATTTAGGACCATGTTACCTAAGGCGGCGCCCATTGTGCCGGCGTATGCTGCTGCTGACCCGCCCCCTGGTGCTGATTGGCTTGAGGCTAATGCTTCGATATAAGTATACATTTCCATGATATTTTCTCCCTTTTAATCATTTTTTGAGTGATAGTTTGAATAATTTCTTCTATTATAGAATAGTGTTAAAAAAAGTTGAATAGTGGAATTAAAACGATTGGTACGAACATAGATGGCGCGATGTTCATGACCTTGATGTCAGTAATTTGTAAGAGATTGAAGCCTAAGCCCATAATAATGAGGGACCCTACTGCACCAATTTCTGTGGTTACGACGTCACCTAATAAGGGCGCGATGGATGCAGATAGTAGCGATAAGGCTGCTTCATAAATAAATAATGGGATAGCGGCAAAGGCTGACCCAATTCCAAGAGTTGACGACAAGACAAACACAAACACAAAGTCTAAGATAGATTTGGCGTACATGGTGGTGTGGTCTAGGAATAAACCAGACTGCAGGGACCCAATGATCGCCATTGCGCCGACTACAACGAATAAGGTGGCCGATACAAAGGCTTCTTGAAAGGTAGATTCACCTTCGTCAGCTACTCTTTCTTGGAGTTTTAAAGCAAAATGGTTAAATTTCCCGTCGAAGTCAACTGTTTCACCGATTAAAGTCCCCATCACTAAGGACAGCACCATGACGATTAGATCCTCTGTTGCAAGAGCACCCTGGATTCCAATAAATATAACGACCAAGGCAACGGCTGTCATGATACCTTTTCGAGTGTTGTTCGTTAAGAGATGACCGAATGTCGACCCCACACCTGCCCCAAATACTACGCTAATCGCGTTTACAATTGCCCCAAATATGACCATGTCCAAACTCCTCTTATCTTCGTTTTCTTTTGAATTTGATTATAACAAATAATGAGATTTTTATGTGTGACTTGTTAACATTTTGTTAAATCCAGTTTCCGTGTTATATTTTATGACACAAAACGTTAATTTGCCCTTGCATTATATTAAAAATACATTCATAATACACAAGTAGTTAAATTTAGGACAACAAAAGAAGGAGCAATTTATATGGCAATATGGACAAGAGAAGCAATTTTTGAAGACGCAAAAGAAAAAAATGTACATTTTATTCGTTTAGCATTTTCAGATGTTAACGGAATTTTGAAAAATGTTGAAATCCCTGTTTCACAGCTAGACAAGGCTTTAGATAACGAAATGGCTTTCGATGGTTCTTCTATTGATGGATTTGTCCGTATCGAAGAAGCTGATATGAAGCTACACCCAGACTTGAATACTTGGACTGTTTTCCCTTGGGGTTCTGATGATAGAAAAGTTGCCATCTTGATTTGTGATATTTATACAACCGACGGTGAGCCATTTGCAGGTGATCCTCGTGGCAACTTAAAACGTATGGTAGAAAAATTAGATGATTTAGGTTTTTCTTCTTTCAACTTAGGTCCTGAGCCAGAATTCTTCTTGTTCAAACTTGCAGAAGACGGCAACCCAACGACTCGCGTAAATGATGTTGGTGGTTACTTCGACGTTGCGCCTGTTGATTTAGGTGAAAACTGTCGACGTGAAATCGTATTGGTACTTGAAGATCTTGGTTTTGAAATAGAAGCTTCTCACCATGAGGTTGCGATCGGCCAACATGAAATCGACTTTAAATACACTGATGTTGTAGATGCTTGCGATAAGATTCAATTATTCAAGTTAATCGTTAAAACTGTTGCGCGTAAATACAACTTGCATGCTACTTTCATGCCAAAACCTATTTACGGCATCAATGGTTCTGGTATGCACTGTAACATGTCTTTATTCAAAGGAAGCGAAAACGTCTTCTTTGATGCAGATTCTGAAACACAGTTATCTGAAACAGCTATGAAATTTATCGCTGGTGTCTTAGAACATGCTAAAGCAATCACCGCAGTTGCTAACCCGATTGTTAACTCATACAAACGCTTGGTTTCTGGTTATGAAGCACCTGTAAATATTGCTTGGTCTGCACGTAACCGTTCACCGCTAATCCGTATCCCATCAGCTCGTGGGAAATCAACACGTGTTGAATTACGTTCAGTTGACCCGGCGGCTAACCCTTACTTAGCACTTGCTGCAATCTTAGGTGCTGGTCTTAAAGGTATCGAAGATGAAATGGTTGCACCTGCACCAATTTCTCGTAACGTATACAAAATGACTGCTGATGAATTAGTTAACGGTGGCATTGATAAATTACCTAGCTCTCTATCTCGCGCTTTAGACGAATTAGAAATCGACAACGTTGTACAAGATGCTTTAGGTGCACACATCACTGCAAACTTCATCTCAAGCAAACGTATTGAATGCCAAGAATACCTACACCAAGTAACTGACTGGGAATTGAATACATACTTAGAACAATACTAATTTAGGCAAAATGAACACGACTTGGCGAAAGCTAGGTCGTGTTTTTTTATTGTATACGAATAGAAAAAACACATAACCCAAACAGAAATTCAGATTATGCGTTAAATTTGGTTTATTCATTTCTCAACAGTTTGTGTCGCACCCTAGTCAGGTTCGCTTTGGCAATCAGCTATCCACTTCATAATAACTTGCCCAAAAGCTCGCACCCTCTTTTTAAAAGTCGTTCCAGTTTTTATCGTCTGTATACTTGTCATCCACAAAACTGTGATTGGTTTTGTATGTGGACGGTTTTTCTTTTCTTGTAAATCCGCGGTATGTGTTGCCTGGTTTTTTGGCATTGCGGTTTGAACTCGGCGTGCACTCGTCTTCTTCTGCAAGGACTTCTTTGGTCCGGTGCTTTCTAGCTTGTCTTAGTCGGGATACTTTTTCCGGATAGCCCGTTTCATCTAATGCTTCTTCGTAGAAATTGATTAAGGCTAGGCTGTGGTAGGGTTTGACGTAGAAGTAGGCTAATCCTAGCGTGAATGGAATCAATACGTACCATCCGATGAAGCGTAGGTTTAGCCAGATAAATCGCCATTTCCGGCCGCGCATCATCCGGCGAGATTCTGTGATGGCCTCAGAGGCTGTTAGGATTGGGAAGTCGACGATTAAATAATCGGTCAATGCATATCCTATACCTTTGTAAACCGCTGGAAAAAATAACAACAATGACCACATAAGTAGGTAAAATCCTCGTAGGCATCCTGCCCAAGCAAATTTGATTGAATCACGCATAATGGGCCCGATGATGTCACGGTGGATTCGTATCGATTGTTGGTTATTCTTTACCATTAATGACCGTAGATAAGCCATTTCAGCTCCGGCAATAAAAACGATCCCGATAATCATAATAAGGATGCTGATGGGGTAAAGGACGAAGGATACTGCAGTTGGTACAGTCCCAATAATCCATACGATTGCCCAAAAAATAATGGTAAATAAGACAAACCAACCTGTATTTTGGCTTAGCGTCTCTTTAGCTTTCACTTTTAAATTTCTTCGCAATCACGGTCACCTCCTCATTAAAAATCATCAATTTATTATGTGCATATAATACTTGTCTAATCGATAAACTGGTAGACAGCAATACTTGCCTTTCAGACCAGCTAACCTTATATAAGTATTTTATCAAATTCTAAAGTTTCGCCATCCAACCTAAGACCTATTTCAAACAAAAGAAAAGCCTTGAATACCGTCGTACTCAAGGCTGTCCTTCGCCTGTAATAAAGGTTACATCTTAGTCGCGAGAACGACCGCCAAACAATATCAAGACACGTAGTAGTGACAAGGCACCTGCAATTGCTGAAGCGACGTAAGTCATAGCCGCAGCGTTTAGAGTTTTACGGGCATATGGTAATTCCGTTGCAGTTAGGACATTCCCGTCTTCCATAATTTGTAACGCACGTTTAGAGGCGTCAAATTCGACTGGTAAAGTCACCAATTGGAAAAGTAAGGTTAGGGAGAACAAAATAATCCCAATATTGATGAAGGTCTCGTTAAACCCAGCCATAGCACCAAGGATTAAGATTGGCCAAGACAGTTTTGAACCGATACTCACAACAGGTACAATTTTTTGACGTAGGGTCATCATGAAATAACCTTGGGCATCTTGAACAGCATGGCCACACTCATGGGCCGCAACACCGATAGCAGCAATCGATTTTGAATCGGCTGTGGCGTCAGATAAACGCAATACTTTATTGCTTGGATCATAGTGGTCGGTTAAGTTCCCAGAAATACGCTCAACTCGAACGTTGGTAATGCCTGAATATTGTAAGATGTATTCGGCAACTTGGGTACCGGTCATCCCCTTTGCAGTGGCATATTTACTATATTTAGTAAATGTTCGATTTACGTTGGCACTTGCGATTGATGCGATTACAGCACCAATAATAATTAAGATATAAGTCCAGTCAAACATCATGGGGAAAAACATTGAATCACTCCTTCTTTTATATTATAACAGCTAACGCCGCCCTGACCAATGCGTATGCTGGTTAGGGGTTTATAATTTGTTGGTGGATGATGTCGATAACTTCCTGACTTTCTGGTAGGTTGTTCAGGTAAAATTCATGGTGCATGTAATCAAACTGGTAGTAGTTACTAGTATGATTATGGGCACGTAATCGGCGGTGTAACCAACGGCCGTCGCAGGCGTGGCTGTCATGCGTTCCGTTAATAAAATCGACTGCTGGCATTGAGTCAATTGGCATTTTAGCATAATTTAAAGCTGGATTTTTCTCCCGCCAGATAGTTTTTAAGGCATTGACCTTGGTGGCATCAAATTGAACATCGTTTGGGTTGATATTGACGTCATCAAAGCTTGTATTCAACCATGGTGATAGTAAAATCACCCGTTGCACTGGACTGCCTATTTGGTCCATCCGATCCGCAACCAGTAAGGCTGGAATCGCGCCAGTGTCTGAAGCAAGGAAATAGACATTTCGAAGAGAACGCCCTGTTTTTTTAGCGATTTCCTCTATCAAATTGGTCAACCGTCCTGTTTCACTAGCTAAGTCATAATTAGCGAATGATCGCAGCAAGGGAATTGACACATTCGCATCATCTTCGAAACGGTTAGCTATTTTTCGGGCGAAGGCCCATTCACGCTCTTGTAAGGTATGAATCCCGCTTCCGCCATGGAAATAAATAATCCAGGCTTTGTCTGTCTCTTGAGAATCCCCTTGAGTGCCCAAAGCTGGTTCAGTATCAATATCCGTCAGCTCGACCATGACACCCTTTTGGCCACGGTGAATCTTTGAAGCTTGGTCTCGGGTAATAAAGAATAAGTTTTCGTGGTTGATACTCCGTGTAGCTAGGTCTACAGTTGCTTGCTTCTTGCTATTGGCAGGGGTGAGGCGATTAGCTTCTCGCATAATCCGCATACCATCTTGTATCACCTTGCTGCGCACCGATCGCTCTTGACTCATGGCATGATAAACATAGCCGACACCTGTTGCAGCAACCGCTAACCCTAGTCGCCACAGTCGGTTATTGTCCTTTTTACTCATTCCCACACGCTCCTTCCCACTTTCTTCATCATAAAACTTGCACCAATTCTTTAGTCTATTATAACTGAACACTCAGATTTGGATAGGGACTAAAGTCCTAATTTCTGGCAAAAGAATTCCTACGTTTTACTTAGCGTTTTCTAAAAATTATATTAATTTCTTGAGTAATTTGCTTAAGTCTCGTATCATTAAGGGAGCATTATACTTTATGGGTTATCATTGGTTACTTTATGCAAAAATGCATATGGTATTCATTGATCAATAAAGTAAAAAAGAATAAGGAGATAGATAATGGTATTGAAGAAACTATCCACCCTTGCAATCATTGGATCGAGTATTGGGGTATTAGCAGCTTGTTCAGCCACACCAGACCAAGTTGTGACGAAATCATCCGAAAACGCCGACGCTATGATGGGCCAATTAGAGGCCATTCAAACGCAGGAAATGGCCTTACAAGATGCTTTTGAAGCAGATTTGGCAGCTGACGAAAGCTTAGCCAACTTCGTTGAATCAGGCACGGGTGCAACACGGGAAAACTTACAAACAAGACAAGAAGATTTTGATGAATTAAAATCACTTTTTGAAGATTTCCAAGGTCAGGTTGAAAGTTTAAATGAATTTGACGAAACTGATTTCACTGCTGGGGAAGATTTCGCCAACTTTGATGCATCTCGCCAATTAGCTGCTAGCATCAACACGCAAATGAGCGCATACATTGAAAACTACCAAGCTGTTTTGGAACAAGAAGATGCTTATTACACGAGATTGGCAGCCGAAGATAGTGACTCAGCAGCCTTCTATGACGGCCTAGCTGAAATTAACGGAAATTTCGAAACGTCACAAGCAGCTTTATCGGATATGTTGCCTGACTTAACGGCATTAGCCAAACTTTCTCAAACAGAAAATCAATCATAATAAAATCAAATAGAACGGAGGCCAGAACCTTGAAAGACAATCAATCAAATCCAAATCCGGATAATAAGAAAACTTTAGACCCAAAAAACGAAGGACCTAAATTCAATTGGAAACTCGTTTTAAGCTTACTCACAGCTATTGTACTAGGTTTAGCCTTAATCTTTGGGATTCGAACAGACTGGTATGGCTTAGCCAATGAAAATAACCAAGATCAAACAGCAAGTAGCGACAATTCGTCTGAACAAAATGCTGAATCTACCAGTGAATCTGGTGAAGCAAGTGATGAAGATGCTAGCACTGAGGCGACAGGTAGCGAAGGTGACAGTGCACAACTACCAAATGTTTCTACAGAAGCAACCACATTATTAAACCAACCAAAAAATTTACCCTCAAAATTTCAATACGATTCGGGTTATGACATTGCCTATCCTGAAGATGGGGTAAAAGGAATTTACCTATCAGCTGCCGGTGCCACCGACCAAGCCTTATTTGATGAAAATATGGCCCTTTTAGATGAAACCAATCTAAATTCAGTTGTACTTGATGTCAAAGACGACTACGGGAACATTACTATGGACCTACCTTCAGAAGATGATACGGTCAACAACAACGAAATAGATAGTATTGACGGCGAAGGCATCATGCAAACCTTCGAAGACAAACAAATCTATCCAATCGCTCGTATCACAACCTTTAAAGATACCAACCTAGCCAATGCTGATCCATCACGTACCTTCCAAACAGCATCCGGTGAAGTATGGACTAACGGTGGTGGCGACGCCTTCTTAAACCCATACAACAAAGATAACTGGGAATATCTTGTAGAAGTCGCAAAATCAGCCGCTCGCGCTGGTTATAAAGATATCCAATTTGACTATGTCCGCTTCCCGGAAGGATTTGAAACTTTCGGTGAAACCTTAACTTACGATATGGGTGACTACGCTGAATATGGAAAGGCTTCAACTGAAGCCCGTCAAATGGTTATCGCAGACTTCCTAGCTTATGCGCGTGAAGAACTTGAACCATATGGTGTAGATGTTTCTGCAGATATCTTTGGTTACGTGACAGATGTTGTCGCAACACCTGGTATCGGTCAAAACTACAACATGATCGCAGAAAATGTAGACGTTATTTCATCAATGATCTATCCTTCTCACTGGGGTCCTGGCTACTTTGGCTTAGACTACCCAGACTTATATCCATATGAAGTTGTACAAGCTTATATGGAAAAAGAAAATGCTTTAAATGCTGAGCTTGAAGAATCACCTGTATCTAGACCTTGGTTACAAGACTTTACCGCATCATACCTAGCGGAAGGTACTTATGCTGAGTACGGTGCTGCCGAAGTACAAGAACAAATTGACGCTGTTATTGAAAGTGGCGCCAACGAATACCTACTTTGGGATGCCTCAAACACCTACACAAGAGGTGTAGATTACAAATAGTACCTAGGATAGCAAAAACTCGACGTCAGCTGGCGTCGAGTTTTTGTTTTTTTACATTAAAGATTTTGATTTTAAAACAATGTCTTTCGACTAGCTAAAAAATGAGTTTGTCAGGTTTTAAAGAATTAACCTATTATTTAAATAATGTTCAACATGATAGCGAATTGTCTGAGGTTGACGAGAATACAGCCGATGTTCTTGCAACTGATCTCTTTTTAATGATAAGTAAAAGCCAAATGTCCCTGAAATTATTCTAATCCTCTCTTACCTCACATCCCTTCTTACTAGTATATTTTGCGTTTATGTTAGAGTAACTATTTGAAGAGTGCGTTATTTTTTGAATTCATGAAATAATTGTCAATATAAAGCGTTTTTGTAAAATTAAGAAACCGATATGCTATACTTCTGATAAATCTTCGGGAAGGAAGTATCGTATATGGATTACAATAAAATTGGTCGCGATATAATAAAGGGTGTGGGTGGTAAAGAAAATATCAATGACTTAACCCACTGTTTCACTCGTTTAAGATTCGAGTTAAAAGATAAAGATAAGGCGGATAGTGATTTGCTTAACCAAGTTGAGGGGGTGATTTCAACTGTCTATAGTGGTGGGCAATATCAAGTTGTCATAGGAAGTAAAGTTGAGGAAGTATTTAACGCTGTTCAAGAGGCACTCGATGATCTTCAGACTGAGGACGTTCAAAAATCAGTCTTAGATAGAACGCTCATCCTAATTACACAAATTTTCACCCCAATTGTACCTGCTATTGCCGCTTCAGGGCTAATTAAAGGATTACTAACTGCTGCAAATATGCTGTTGTCAATATATTTTTCTATAGACATTTCGACATCTGATACTTACATTTTATTATTTGCCGCTAGTCAAATTATCTTCTACTTTATGCCGATCTTTTTGGCTTACACAACTGCAAAAGCTTTAAAAACTGATAAATTTACGGCAATGCTATTAGGTGGATTTCTTGTATATCCACAAATCAATGAGATGATGTTAGATTATCAAACCCAAACCTCAATTTTCGGACTACCCTTTATTAAAGGTGCATGGGGAACTGGAGATAATGTGCGGGTATTTTCGTATGTAGAATCTGTTATCCCTATCATTTTAACTGTAATAGCACTCTACTTTTTAGAAAAGGTTTTAAAGAAAGTTACACCTGAGATTCTTCAAATTATATTAGTTCCAGGATTGTCTGTCATTATTATGCTACCAATTATGTTATCTGTTACAGGACCTATTGGAATATATCTGGGTAATATGATTCAAACTACATATAACGCTATTATTGATTTCAGTCCAACGTTAGGTGGTGCTATGGTTGGAGGTTTATGGGCTGTTTTCGTTATCTTCGGAGCCCATCGTGCACTTTTACCAGTTGGACTGAACGATGTTGCTTTAACAGGTAGACAAAATCTCCTCGCATTTGCTGGAGCTGCCAACTTTGCCCAAGGTGGCGCCGTTCTAGGGGTAGCGTTGAAAACAAAGAATAAAGACTTAAAAAGTATCAGTTATTCTGCCTTTATTTCTGCAATCTTAGTTGGCATTACAGAACCTGCCATATATGGGGCTAACCTCCGTCTAAAAAAACCTATGATTAGTGCAGTAATTTCAGGTGCTCTCGGTGGCGCTATTATGGGCTATGGGAATGTATATGGTGATGCCTTTGCTAATAATGGTATTCTAACTATATTTACATATGCAGCATTTGGCCTGAATCCTTTCGTATACTATCTTGTGGGATGCTTAGTTGCTTTCACTGGGGCAACCGCATTAACTTATGTGATAGGTTTTGAGGACATCCCGGTTTCTAATTCATCATCGAATAGCTCTACAGACGAAAAAACTACCAGCGGAAAATTTAATCAGGTTAATATAGTTGCACCAGTTGAAGGTGTAATTAGACCGATTAATACTGTAAATGATCCAGCATTTGCCAATAATTTACTTGGTGAAGGTATTGCTATCAGCCCTTCAGAAGGCATCGTTTTAGCTCCTGCTTCTGGTGAGGTTGTTGCTGTCTTCCCAACTAACCATGCGTTTGGCCTAAAATTAGATGATGGTATAGAATTGTTGATTCATATCGGTATCAATACGGTTGAATTGAATGGTCAACATTTCCAAAGTCATGTTAAGGTTGGTGATTATGTCGAACAGTATCAGTTGTTAGCTAACTTCAATATCAAAGCGATTCAAGAAGCTGGATACGACACCACCGTTTTTACAATCATTACGAATAATGAAGAATTTAAATTACACGGTATTCAAAGTAATCAAACAATAACAAATCAAGATAGTGTATTTACCTTAGAAGGAGGATCTAATGTTTCCAAATAATTTTTATTGGGGTGCCAGCTCATCCGCTTTTCAAATCGAAGGAGCTTGGAATGAAGATGGTAAAGGACTTACGGTAGCCGATTATAATTCATTTAAAAAAAGTAACAAACAAGCTGACACTAAAGTCGCTAGTGATTTTTATCACCGTTATAAAGAAGATATTCAACTTATGAAAGAGCTAGGTTTAAAAATGTACCGATTCTCTATATCTTGGGCCCGAATTTTTCCAGAGGGTGATGGTAAAGTAAATGAAAAAGGGATTGATTTTTATAACAATGTTATCGATGAATTGATAGCGAATAATATTGAGCCTTTTATCACGTTATACCATTTCGACCTCCCCTTCTCTTTAGTCGAAAAATACAATGGTTGGGCTTCTTACAAAACTACCGAGGCTTTTGTAAACTATGCTGAAACTTGCTATCAAGCTTTCGGTGATCGCGTAAAAAAATGGCAGATTAATAACGAACAGAATTTAATGGTCCGAGTTAATGAAAGAATGAATATTTACGATGCTACAGGGGAAGAAGCTGAAAAGCTTAGAGTGATTATGGACCACCATATGTTTCTAGCCTATGCAAAATCTTCTAAATTATGTAAGCAATTAGTTGATGGTGGAAGTGTTGGGCCTTCTATATCAGCCACAGTGACTTACCCAGCTACGAATAAACCTGAAGATGTGATGTCAGCTATTTGGAATAACCGCCTCAAAACAGATTACTGTATCGATACTCATGTAAACGGGGCTTATCCAAATTATTACTTAGAGTACCTCAAAGAAACTAACCGCATGCCTAATATTTCTGAAGAAGATGTTGTAAGTTTATCCGAGTCTGTTGTTGACTTCATTACAGTGAATTACTACCGTACTTTAACCTCAAGACACTTACCTGCTGACGCCAACCATATCAAAGGTGAAAAAATCGAAGGCTTTAATATCGTAGATTACAACATGTACGGATATTGGGAAATTCTGAAAAATGAGAACTTAAAGGAGTCTGAATACGGTGCTCAAATTGACCCTTCTGGTTTAAGAATTGCCTTAAATGATTATTGGAACAAATATAAGAAGCCCCTTATTATCACAGAGAATGGCTTAGGAACTGCAGATAATCTAGTTAATGACAAGGTTCACGATGGATATCGTATTGATTATATTAAATCTCACCTTCTAGCAATTGAAGATGCTATTAAAGATGGTGTTGACGTCTTTGGATATAATGTTTGGTCGATAATCGACATATTAAGCTCACATCAAGGTTTTAAGAAACGTTATGGTCTCGTATATATAGATCGCACTGATTTCGACGAGAAAGATCTCCGTCGTATTCCAAAAGATAGTTATTATTGGTACCAAGACGTTATAAAGTCTAATGGTCACAACTTATAGTTCTTAACAAACAACCTATTCATATCCTGTAGGCTTATCTGGCATCATCATAGGACTGCTAGTACTGTAAGAATGAAGCGTCTATGGAAGATTTAGAATGCCTCAAACACCTACACAAGAGGTATAGATTACAAATAGTACCTAGGATAGCAAAAACTCGACGTCAGCTGGCGTCGAGTTTTTGGTTGGTTTTAAATAGTGTTGGTGAAAATTATCTAAAAGTTACGAACAACTATTATTTTGTGCATCTAAAAAGGCCATGATTTCCTAATATAAAGTAAAACACCACGTTATACTTGAAAGAAGAAAAATTCATGACCTATTTATTAATAGAACAATTTTTATGCAAACTTTGCGAGACAATTATTATTGGATGATTTCAGTGTGGAAACACCGTGTCATATGTTCAAGCATGATGTCCCCTAGATCAGTAAAGGTGGCAACGCCATTCGCATGGACTTTCGTTTGAAAACCATAAGCATCCGCCCCACTAACTGTATTGAAAACACAAATATCTGTGGCCACACCAACGACATGAACTGTATCAACGTCTTTATCCAGCAACAAGTCCGCCAAACCAGTATTAAAGAAACTATTGTAATTTTCTTTAGGCAGGTATGTGACCAATTCATTCTCTTTGTTAGCTTGGAACCAGTCCTGCAATTCACCATAGAGTGCTTGCCCTTCTGTCCCAACCACGTTATGAACTGGCCACAATTTAAAATGTGGGTCATCCATTTGATGGGCATCCATAGCCACGACTACATTATCACCTCGGCCAATAAAGTCTTCTGCCAAGGTTTTTATATAAGGTACGATGGCTTGACCTGGTTGGCCAACGGTTAATGATCCGTCTGGCGCTACAAAATCGTTACTCATATCTACAATGATTAATGCTTCTTTACCCATGATATCTGCCTCTCAATCGTTATGTGCACAAATTCTTTGAAAAATGAATGTGCATTTCTATACGCACTATTTATCTTTGTTTTATTTGTTTCTTAGCTCGGTAACGAATTCTTCTATTTTATTCATGGCAATCGTCAATTCTTTAATTGAGTAAGCATATGAAATACGTAAGAATCCTTCCCCACCTTCACCGAATGCAGAACCTGGCACAACAGCCAGTTGCTTCGCATCAAGGAGAGCTAAGGCAAATTCTTCACTGGTCATATCAAATTCACGAATGTCAGGGAAGGTATAGAACGCCCCGCGTGGCACGAAACAAGGTAGGCCCATATCCCGGAATCGGCCTAATAGGAAATTACGACGTTTTAAATAGTCCTTCCGCATCGCTTCTACATCATCATCACAGTCTTCTAAGGCAACAACTGACGCATATTGTGACACAGTTGGTGCAGCCATAATTGTGAATTGGTGAATTTTCAACATTTGTTCCACTAAAACTTCCGGTCCACATAGATAACCAATTCGCCAACCTGTCATTGAGAAGGCTTTAGCAAACCCGTTAATGTAGATTGTTCGTTCTTTCATCCCTTCAAATGAAGCGATTGACGTATATTTATCTTTGGCATACCAGATTTCAGAATAGATTTCGTCCGTTAATACATATAAATCATGTTTCTTAATCACATCAGCCAATTTTTCCAACTCTTCGCGTGTTGCCGCTGCCCCTGTTGGGTTGTTTGGATAGTTTAAGATAATCGCCTTTGTCTTGTCTGTAATTAATGCTTCAATATTTTCTGGCTGTAAAATGAAGTCGTGCTCACTTGGTAGCTTCACTGGTACCGGAATCCCGCCTGCAAGTGCAATCGATGGTGTGTACGATACATATGAAGGGTCCATACACAATACCTCATCACCTGGGTTAATTAACCCACGACAAGCAAGGTCAATGGCTTCAGAACCACCCACAGTGACAATCACTTCCGTATCTGGATCATACTTCAAATCATATTTACGGTCTACATATTTTGAAATTGCACGACGCAATTCAATTAAACCTGCATTGGCAGTATAATAAGTTTTACTTTTTCTAATGGCCCGAATCGCTTCTTCACGAATTGACCAAGGCGTTGGAAAGTCAGGCTCCCCTACACCAAGCGAAATCACGCCTTCGATTTCATTGGCAATGTCGAAAAAACGTCGGATACCAGATGGTTCCATGTCTATAACGGTTTTATTTTGAGATTTTGTCATTGTGAAATCACCATACGTCCGCCATCTTCTTTGATATCTTTATAGACAACCCCTTGTTCTTTATAGCGGTTCATTACAATATGGGTTGTTGTAGCGCTAACTTCATCGATAGCTGCTAATTTGGAGATAAATTTTGAGATATCAACCATAGTTAATCGTTTCGTCAATAATAGGAAATCATAAGTACCCGACATCAAGTATAAAGATTCTACTTGGTCATATTGGTAAATGGTTTCCGCAATATCTTGATAAGATACACCATGATGTAAATCAACATTTACTTCTACCATTGCTGATAACAAGTTATCATCGGCAACGTCCCAGTTGATCATTGTGTGGTAGCCGGCAATCACATTATCTTTTTCATAAGCAGCGATTTGCGCAACTACTTCTTCTTCGTTTGCTTCAATCATGTTAGCGATAGTTTTAGGTGCTAATCGAGCATCCTGAGCTAAGATTGCTAGCAATTCTTTTTTCTGTTCGATGTTCATTTTTTTCCCTCCAAAAACGACATAACTTGTAGACTTAAGCATACGTTTAAACTGAATTTTTGTCACTTAATTTGAATATTTTTAATAAAAAATTTTGATTTCACCCCGATTTCAAAGACACGTACTATTTTATTATATATGAAATAGAATATTTTTGTAGTGATAAGGCTAATAGCTCTTTTCACCAGATCATTAGCCTTCCTTCGCTTATGATGCTTTCCATATACCTTTGGTATAAAAATACAGAGTCTAGTAATTAAAAAACAAAACTCTCCAAAATTCCTTTAATGATGAAAATTCAGAAATACTCGTACCTAACGACATCCCCTCACATCCTAATGATATTATGCCTAGACAAGAATCATCGTCTTTCGCAATCTTTTTCTCCTTAAACAATTTTTATATCCTTGTTAAAAGTTTCCTAAAACCCTTTCCAATTAAAAATGATACAATGGAGTCACCGACAACTAGGACCTTCATGGCCATAATCAGTCTGTAGGAGGAAACAAATAATGGAAAAGTTTACAAAACGAATTTTATTAACTAGTGGTGTTTTAGCTTTAGGCCTTGCCGTAGCTACACCAAATAAATTAGCAGATAAGGTTGCTATTGACCCAATGTTTACATACGGGGAAACTTTAAATGAGCGCCAATATACTGAAACAAAAGAATTATTAGGTGTTGAAGATGGTGCGACTGAAATCGAAGTTGCAGTTGACGAATTAAACGACTTATTACAAGATAGCTACCCATACAACCAAGTATATTCTTCAGCTTATATTACACCAGCTGATAATAATGGTGGCGTAACAGTTGAAATCGAAACACCTGATACAATTACAGATATCACAGAAGCGCAATATGAGAATGCGGCTATTACTGCAGGTGCAGTTGACGTTGATATTAAGGTTGCATCTGCTGTTACAGTAGATGGTTCTGGTGCCTTAGCGGGTGTTTATAAAGCCTTTGAAGATGCTGGCTATTCATTAGATGATGATGCCCGTCAAGTGGCGCAAGACGAGTTAGCGGTAACTTCTTCAATTACGCAAGAAAACGAAGATACTGAAGGCTACTCTGATAGCGACATGAACGCTGCGATTGCGGATATTAAAGCACAAATTGCTGACTTGAAAGACCAAAATGGTGGCTCAATTTCAGTGGATGAAATTACTGTTATCGTAAATAATGTTGTGAATAACTACAACTTAGACGGCGTGATTTCTGAAGACAATATCCAAGCGATTATTAATCAAATGAAAAACTTCTCAAACCTTGAGTTAAGTGAAGAACAAAAAACACAATTATCTAACTTAGCAAGTTCATTATCTGACGCTGCAAGTAATGTGGCTGCTTCTGCTTCATCTGCAATTGAAAATGCAGATACTGAGCAATTAAAAGAAGATGCTGTAGGCATTTGGGACCGTATCTTATCCATTATTGATAACATCTTTGGTACTAACTTCTCAGATAGCAAGGAAAACAATAACGAATAGTCAATCAAACGCTTGCATAAGAAAACCATATTGTCTCCAAAACTACTTTTTTCTCAACAAAAAATAGTTTTGGAGACTTTTTTTATGAGGTGATCGCTACACTTACACTATACTACATAGACTGAAATAAACGTCAAGGTCTATAATAGCTGTATGAGGGAGGGATTGTAATGATCAAAGCTAATCCATTCAATTTTCGTATGAATAGTGATTATGTGAAAAGCATGGTCTATGGTGGTTTAGATGGCATAATAACAACTTTTGCAGTAGTTTCCGGCGTTACTGGCGGTGCCTTAGACTTTAAGATTGTAATTGTTCTAGGCTTCTCAAACTTGTTAGCGGATGGCCTTTCAATGGCTGTCGGTGATTACTTATCTTCTAAGTCAGAAAACGAATTTATCTCTAAAGAAATTGAACAACACCAATCTAATTTCAAATATGATTTTCAATCTGAGCAAAACGATTTCAAGGAATATTATATAAACAAAGGGCTTACAGAAACAGATGCTTCACTCATTTCAGAAACATTAGCTAAATATCCAGAAGTAATCGAACAAGAGCGTATAAACATGATATTTGGCGCCGCAGAAACAGAAGCGCATCCTATGTTTAATGCTTTAATTACTTTTTTCTCCTTTATTTTGTTTGGGTTTATTCCTTTGATTGCATATGTCTTTGCTTCTTTTTCAACATTTCTTATGGAGAATACTTTTATAGTTGCTGGTACTTTAACTGGACTTACGCTATTTATTTTAGGTGCAATCAAATCAAAGCTAACTTTAACTAACTGGGTCCGATCTGGTATGGAAATGTTATTAGTAGGAGGTGCAGCTGCACTAATTGCTTATATGATAGGTTTTATTTTGGGTAGTTAGTATTCTTTAAGATGAGATTACGTTTTGCCATTGTAAATAGACACAACACGCTTTTTCTATTAAATATAATCTCCAAGTAAGTGAGTATAAATAAAAAGCCAAGCAATCAAATAATGATTACTCGGCTTTTTTTCAAACGCTCATTTGCTGGCAATTCATTTTTATGAGTCAATCTGTTCGCTTTAAGATTGACCTATTAGTGATGTTTCTCAACCAATTCTGGATATAATTGGTTGATTTGTAATTGATCATTGATTAGTTTTGAACTTGGATCGATGGCTTCTTTTTGCTTAACGCCTTGACGCCAGTAAACAGCAAGTAATACCAAGGTAATGGCTGCCCCGCCCCAGTAAGATAAATTACTTAATCCTAGGTTAAAGCCAATTGGTTCACTTAATAGGTATACAACAACGGCATATAACATAAAGACCCCTGGCACTAGTGTGACGAAGTAATTTCTACCTTTTAGGAATAAGTAACGTGTTGTTACTAGTAAAGCTAATACCGCTGTAACTTGGTTGGCCCAGTTGAAATAGCGCCATAGCATGTTGAAGTCTACGAATGTTAGGAAGAACGAAATAACATAAATTGGTAAAGTAATCGTCATTATCTTTGGCAATGTGTCTTGTTTCATGTGAGTATAGTCTGCAATGATAATACGTAATGAACGGAAAGCAGATAGACCAGATGATAATGGAAGTACAATAACCCCAATAATGGCTAAAGTACCAAATACTGGCCCTAACAATTCTAGTGACACAGCGTTTACAACTGCTGAAGCTGTCCCTGCATCAATCATACCTGATAAAGTCTCTCCATCGAATAAGGCTAATGAAGCTGCCACCCAAATCATCGCAATAACCCCTTCAGCAATCATCATACCATAGAAAGTGAAGCGACCTTCGCGTTCATTTTCCATTGTACGAGATACCATTGGTGCTTGGGTTGCATGGAAACCTGACATCGCTCCGCAAGAAATAGTGAAGAAAATACCTGGGAAAATAGCCAAGCCTTTAGGATGAAAGTTTGCCATAGTAGCTGAAGACAATTCAATCATTGAGTGGTCTCCAAAGACTAATGTTAAACCGATTGCTAAAGTTGAAATGATGAGTATTGCACCAAACCAAGGATATACTTTCCCCATTGCTTGATCAATTGGTAAAACTGTTGAAATAATGTAGTAAATAAAAATAGCGATTATAATGATAATCAAAGCAACATTACCTGGCAACAAGCTTTGAATAAGCGCAGCAGGTGACGAAACGAATACAGTACCTACCAATAATAATAGTAAACAAGCAAATAAGTTTACGACGTGCATTGTCCCTTTGTTGATGTATTTACCGGCTAAGGCTGGTAATTGGGCCCCATTATTTCTAAGAGATACCATCCCCAACATGTAATCGTGAACCGCCCCAGCAAATATACAACCAAAAACAATCCACAAATAAGCGACCGGCCCATATAAAGCACCCATAATCGGTCCAAATACAGGTCCTGTACCAGCGATGTTTAATAATTCAATAATTGCGTTTTTCCATCTAGGCATTGGTACGAAGTCCATGCCATCTTGTAAAACCTCCGCTGGCGTTGTCCGTTCAGGATTTGGCTCAAAGTTTTTCTCGATATAGCGACCATAGGTGAAGTATCCTACAATTAAGGCGACAACACCCAATATAAATGTCCACATAAAAATTTCCTCCCTTTTTATCAATGAAAGCGTTACACCAGTATATTATCACGCTATACTGATGTACAAGTCAATTTTACTTGAAGGAAATCATTGCCACGCCATTTATTTGTACATTGCTGTTTTTATGAATATGAGAAAAAGAGTAATTTAAACGCTATGATACAAACCTTTTCATACCTCATTTTCATTTTCTCACTTGTCAGCTTCATGCTTCTCTTATATAAAAAACGCAATATACAGTACAAATTTGTATTCATCACTAATCCAAGTACTTATGTAGCTAAGGGTAAATAAAAAAGAGAGCTAGCTTACCATTCGCTACCTCTCCATAATATTTTTCCACATTGAATGTTTTAAAAATTATCCCGTAAATTTCTTAAATTTTTAAAAGCTGTGACATCTTCCGCTTGCATAAAAATGTTAATGATTTTTTCTCTACCAATAGTTGAAGGATAGGTAGGATGGTTTGCAGCATTTAAAACTTCTGCTTGCCCTAAGGCTTCAGCAATTACTTCATTTTCTGGAAATATTGAATGTGCGAATTTTAAATTGGTTAAGGTATACTCGTGTCCTGCAAATACAACGATGTCATCATCTAAACGGCTAAAAGTTTCTAAGGCATCAAAGGCTGCTTGGTAGTCGCCTGTGAAAACCCGGCCGCAACCGGCTGAAAACATGGCATCTCCTGAAAATAGGAAATGATTGTCTACAACATAAGCCAAATGCCCTTCTGTGTGGCCAGCTGACAGTAAAGCCGTTACAGTGTGCCCTAAAATGTCTACCTGGCTACCATCTTCTAAAATTGTCATATCGTCAAAACTTGGCACTTCATTTGGACCATAGATATTAGTTTCTGGGTAGGCCTGGATAATTTCCTCTACACCCCCAATATGATCGTCATGTTTGTGTGTTAATAAAATAGCAATTTTGCTAGGTTTTTCTACTTCAATATAAGATAAAACTTCTGCTGCTTCACCCGGGTCAACAATCACAACACTATTTGTATCTTCAATCATCCAAATATAATTATCTGCTAATGCATGTATCGGGAAAATATTCATACGTAAACTCCTCACTAATCCTTGTATACCTAACATAATCCATATAAAACCTAATCTTTCTCTTGCATCTTACCATATCATGCATACTAATCGCCATTTATCAAACTGAATCAAGTTTTATTTATGATATGGTTCCCCGTTTCATTTGTTTCTGCGGTTAGTCATACCTTTAAAATCATTACGGATACTCAATCAGCTCCACATCAGACTATCGTATTTTTAACTGTTCGAGTACAGGAATTCATTAATAATGGACATTTCTTTCACTCATTAAAAGAGTATATTTGCCAGCTTTGTAGATGTTTTCACAAGTGCAGGTTATAATGACTTCATCAAAAGGTGAAAGAAGGAAAGATAAATGTTGTTAGAAAATAAAGTAGCGATTATTACTGGAGCTGGCAGTGGTTTTGGCCGTGCAACTGCAGAATTATATACTAAAGAAGGCGCAAAAGTCGTCGTAGTGGATTATAATGAAGAAACAGCTAAACAAACGGCTGCTGGTATTCGAGAAGATGGTAGTGAGGCAGTCGCTGTAAAAGCGGATGTCAGCAACGAGTCAGATGTGAAACGCTTTATTCAAACGGCGATTGATACGTATGGACAAATCGATATCTTGTTTAATAATGCTGGAATTTATGCGCCAGGAACAGTGGAAGACACATCCATGGATGATTGGAACCGATCATTAAATGTTAATATCACGGCTTTATTTTTGGCAAGTAAGTACGCTATGCCTTATTTAAAAGAAACAAAGGGAAATATTATTAATACGGCTTCCGCAGGGGGTATTATTGGATTCCCTGACGCCATTTCGTATGCGACGACTAAAGGGGCTGTCATTTCATTCACTCGTGCGACGGCTGTTGATTATGCAGAAGCTGGCGTTCGTATCAATGCGATTTGTCCTGGGACTGGAGTCACTGGGATGACAAAAGATTTGTTAGAGATTGACGAAATTTACCAAGGTTTTGTTGCACCTATCCCTATGAAGCGACTAGGTGAAGCAAATGATGTGGCAAACGCTGCGTTATTCTTAGGCAGTAATCAAGCTTCTTACATTACGGGTCATGCTCTGCCAGTTGATGGCGGATGGACAATGTCTTAATATAATCTAAATATAGATAATACGGCTAGTAAAAGATTTTTTTCTTTTCTAGCCGTTTTTTTTATCATTTTTTTAATCGATACCCTTCCACTAATTTTTCTGCCCATTTAGAAAATTTGCTGAGCATTCTAGTGCGACTTTATAATTATTTTAAGTATAATTATAAATCAAAGAATAAAATAGAAGAACCAGTGTATCAGCGATTCATAAAGGAGCCCGGTATGGTAAAAACGCATCCCATGTGGAACAACTATCCTCACATTCAAAGCCTTTTACAAGAGTGCCTTGAATTAATTATAGAAAAAATAACGATTGAAAATAAGGACATTGAAAAAACTGTTACTGATTTGATAGAGCAACAAGGAAAATTACTGAGACCAGCTTATTTTTTTCTTTTTTCACAATTAGGCAACGCCCCTGAAGATACGCATAACAACATTATCGCTGCCGCTGCGTCTACTGAGGTCCTTCATCTCGCTACGCTTATTCATGACGACATCATAGACGATTCGAAAATGCGCCGCGGCATGGAAACGGTCCAATCCAAATATGGGAAAGATGTGGCTGTTTATACAGGTGATTTATTGCTCGCGGTATATTTTGATTTATTGGCGGATGCGACGGACTCAATCAAAATCATCAAATTAAACACACTATCGATGAAGCAAGTATTATTGGGTGAAATCAATCAAATGACAAATGTCTATAATACAGATATCACCTACGAAGACTATTTGAAAAGTATTAAAGGAAAAACAGCCCAGCTGTTTGAATTAAGTTGTTACGAAGGGGCTTATTTTGGACAATGCGACCCTGAGATTATTGAGCAAAGTCGGTCGATTGGTCAAAATATCGGAATCGCTTTTCAGATGCTAGATGACATTCTGGATTACACCCAATCCCCTGAAATTCTAGCAAAGCCTGTTTTGAATGATGTCAAACAAGGGATTTATACCCTTCCGCTCATTTTAGGCTTGGAAACAGACGAAGCCTTTCTCCCTCTGTTGAAAAAGGGTGAACACTTATCGGACAGTGATCTAGCCGCTTTAGTTACTTTACTGCACGACAATGAATGCATCGAACGCGCATACGCTATTGCAAATACATACATTGATAAAGCTTTAGCATCTATTGAGACGCTTCCCAGCCATCCTGAAAAAAAGGTATTGTATTCATTAACTAAAAAACTACTCACAAGAGAATTTTAAAAGGAGACCGTTATGACCCTCAAACAGTATGTCTTACTTTCTCAAATGGAATACGCCACAACCAGTTTTTTTCCTGGATTTATGGGCATCTTGTATGCCTGGTACAATTATGAAACTTTCCATCTAGGGTTCTCACTTTTAGGTTTACTTACCGTTGGTCTCTTTCAGCTGGCTATCAGTCTTCGCGATAATTACTTAGATTATTACGTCGCAGAGAATAAGCAGGCGGACTCTGCTCAAAAAATGATATTAGGTAAAGAAAAGATTCCTCTTAAAAATGTGCGGTCAGCTTATTATCTTACTGGTGCTATTGCCCTAATTATTGGATTATTCTTAGTTCTTCAAACATCTTTTTTCTTGTTATACATCCTCTTGGGAGGGATGTTGATTGGTGTTCTTTATACCTTTGGTCCTATTCCTATCTCAAGCACGCCATTCGGTGATTTCTTCATCGGGCTGGTATATGGCTTTGGGATTTTTACCGCCCTTTTTTATGTGAATGCATTTAACGTTATTTCATTTGATTGGCTGACCATCATTAAGCTCATCATTGCGTCCATCCCCACAGCGATTACGGTGATGTCCGTCTCACTCGCTAATAACATTTGTGATTTAGAAGAAGATATAGAAGATGGCCGCTTTACGCTGCCTTATCATATCGGCATAGATAAAGCGCTCGTTGTTTTTAAATCCCTTTATTATGCTGGTTATATCGCCATCATTTTATCGATTGTTTTTGGGACATTTCCAAGGTTTGTGACGTTGTCCTTGTTGACTTTCCCATACATTTCAAAGAACATCCGCATCTTTATGAATAAACAAGATAAAGAGACAACTTTTCTGACGACCATTTATAATTCTCTTGTCATTCCTATTCCACTCATTCTTACCTTCTTTATAGGCGCTTGGCTGGGTATTTGATGATTTCTTTGAAAATGTTTTAAAGTAAATAAAAACCAGTGATTGTCTGAAGAGTTTGCTTCTTCAGACAATCACTAGTTTTCTTGTTCATAAAGCATAATTTACAGATTTAAACATCCCTGGACATTCCTATCACTATTTATAACACATTTAAATATAAATCAAAGGATACTTCTACTTCTTTAGAAACGAGTTCTATAAAATCTCTATAATCCTCAGTTGAACAAGCCTTATCTAGTGCGTTGTAATAATCTAGGCGATTCTCAACACGTATAATCACAGGTGGGTAACCTGATTTCATCAACTCTAAATTTAATAATAATCTTGCAGTTCGTCCATTTCCGTCAATAAAAGGATGAATACCTACAAAAATAATGTGTAAAATCGACCTGCGAACGATTGGATGCATTTCCTGGGCTTCATTATCATAACATTCAATTAAGTGTTCCATTTGTTCTGAGATTTTTCAGGGTGGCGGCGGTGTATGACTGGCACCTGAAATAAAGACTTGCTGATCCCGATATATTCCTGCATATCGATCATTTATCACTTTTAACACCAACTGATGCAGGTTTTTAATTTGGCTTTGAGAAAAAGGATCTTGTTTACGAATAACCTCCTCAACGTAAAGGATGGCCTCTTGGTGATTCAGGACTTCTAAATGCTCTCGCATTGTTTTTCCGCCAACTGTTATCCCCTCAAGAACTATTTTCGTTTCATTCATCGTTAATGTATTGCCTTCAATAGCGTTGGAGTTATATGTACATTCTAAGAATAATTTTTCTCTTCAACTTTGTAAAGAATATTCAGGTCAAGGTGTATTAGCATCCAGCTGTTGCTTTTTTTTATCGATTTGATTAAACAATTATTTTCAGGCCCCCTTTAGTAAATAGTTTACTACTCAATATCTTTACAATCTATTAGTCGATTTAACTTTTCATACAATGTCTTTGTTGAAAAATCGGAATGAAATGGTCTCAACGAGTAGACTTCACTCTTTTACCTTACTTATGATATGACTTTCCGTATCGTTTGTCTCTGTGGTTTTTAATCAACGTAAAGTTATTTCACATATCTTTTTGATTAACAGTATATATTCCTTATCATACTACATAGATTCACTCACGTAATAGACCTTTTTACTGATTATCAATAGTATTAATTATTGAAACCATTATCAACATAGCATTTTCATCAAAATAGAATGTTTCTTTTGAATAGAACGATCCCCCTACATCTTCGCCCAAACTAATTGAATCAGGAGAAAAGAAGTAATCTCCATCCTTGTGCGGTTGAAAGTACTCTCTTAATATTTTAGTGGTATTCTTATCAATTGAAAGACAAAATTCTTTAGTGACTATACTAAACAAGTCTAAAATGTTTTTCTCCCATTCAGGTAAATAGTTTAATACATTAATTTCCTCTAGCTCTATACTGCTAATATATTTATCGTTTTTATCGTTCTTTCCTTTATTTTTTTCAAGATGATTCTTTTCAATTATCAACTCACATGTTATTTCACCGCTAACAATATCAATTTCTTTTGAGAAATTAGTTATTGGTAATGAAAAATGTTGTCCAAAATCTCTCAATACTTTCAAGAATTGACTCTCGTCCTTTTTTTCATATTCTTTTATTATCGTTTTTATATTCTCATTCTTAATTTGGGCACCAAAAGATTTCATATTGTCGACTAACTGTCTAGTAAATAAAATGTATTTATATATAAGATATTTATATTCAGCATATAGTATATTTAAAGTAATTTTATCATCGTACTTAGCACCTTCATTAAATGTATTAAGCTCCTCTAAAGACTTCATTACATTGAAGAAACAATCATAAATATTTGCATACTTTTGGAAATCTTCATTAAAATCTTTCAATAATTCATATTCTTCTTCAGTTATTTTCTGAGTAACTAACTTCTTTCTTAAGTTGTTTAACGTATACAAGGTTTCCCTCCTTAAAACTTGTTGTATTTTTTCACTTTCAACGTAGCTTTTAAATATACTGTCATTCTCGTAAAAACCTCATTTATTTATGATATGGCTCATTATTTTGTATTCTAAAGGCGCGATAAATTTGTTCTGTTAACACTAAGCGCATCAATTGGTGAGGTAAGGTCATTTTGCCAAAAGAAACGGCTTGATTTGCCCGCTGGTTGACTGCACTACTCGTACCTAAGGATCCACCAATCACAAAAACTAAAGTTGATTTCCCTCGGGTCATTTGACTCTGCATTGATTTAGCTAATTCTGGTGAGGACAGCATTTGTCCGTTAATTGCTAGCAGATAAACATAATCATCCGGTTTTATTTTATTCAAGATACGTTCACCTTCCGCATCCTTCACCATTTCATCTTCCGATTCACTAGCGTTTTCTTTTGTTGGTTCGTCTTTCACTTCAATAATTTCAATCTTTGTATAGCGCGAAAGGCGCTTGCTATACTCTTCAATGCCTTGTTTTAGGTATTTTTCTTTCAATTTACCAACTGAGATAATTTTAATTAACATGCAAAAATAACTCCTATCATGCAAATATTTCGTTATTAACTTTTTTATTTTTTATTCTACTAGATTTTTCTGCTAAAGTGTTTATAATTAATCGTATTTGAAAAATGAATCTTAAAATTTCTTAAAGTCATCAAATTTTATGGGAGGTTATCACAATTAATTTAATATATCGGGCACTGGATTATTTTCTAAAACCGGTGAGTCAATTATCTAGTGCCAAAAAGATTGCTTTGTCATTTGCTGTCGTCATCATCATAGGATCATTATTACTGAGTCTACCGATTAGCCAGACATCCACTTCAGATGCGACATACTTTGACCATCTATTTATTGCTGTTTCTGCGGTATGTGTAACTGGATTGTGGATTGAATCAATTTTTGATACCTACAATACCTTTGGTCAAGTTATCATGTTGATGTTAATCCAAATCGGTGGTTTGGGCTTAATGACCTTCATCTCGTTAATTTATTTTAGGATTGGCCAAAATGTTCGCATTCGTGATCAAGTTGCGGTATCTGGCGCTTTAAACAATAGTTCATTAAATAATATTTCTAACTGGCTACGTAGAATTTTTCACTATACATTCATTATTGAGTTTATTGGTGCTTTACTATTCGCCACTTATTTCATTCCTACATACGGTTTACAACGAGGTACTTTTCTAAGTATCTTTATGGCCATCTCTGCCTTCTGTAATGCTGGGTTTGACCCATTAGGAAATTCTTCTATGATAGGGTTACAGACACAGCCAGTGGTTAATTGGACCATTATTTCTCTTATCATTCTTGGAGGTATAGGATTTTCAGTTTGGTTTGATGTGGCTAACCAAATGAAGAAATTCGACCGAAATATACCAAAATCTGCTTTAAAAAAGGCGATCCGTCAATTGCGCCCACATACTAAATTGGCTTTAAAAATGACCATCCTAATTATTACATTAGGTACCTTTCTATTTCTCGCTTTTGAGTGGAACAATCCTGATACGATTGGAAAGATGTCTATTGGTAACAAATTCATGACTGCTGTTTTCCAAACGGTTACTATGCGTACTGCAGGATTTGCATCTATTGATTATACACTGGCACACCCTGTTAGTATATTGGTGTTCGTTGTTACCATGTTTATCGGTGGTAGCCCTGGTGGTACAGCTGGTGGTTTAAAAACAACAACATTTGCTTTAGTATTAATGCTAGCTATTGCAGAGATTAGACAAAAAGAATTTATCAACTTTGATAAACACACGATTCCAGCAAAACTATTACGTCAGGCATTTGTTATTTTCTTACTATATACCACTTTATTGATTGTCGGTTCTGGTTTAATCTTAACTTTTGATCCTCAAGTGGATTTCTTATATATACTATTTGAAACTATTTCTGCGTTTGCAACCGTTGGTGTAACAGCCAATTTAACACCAACGCTTTCTATGGCTAGCCACATTATTTTAATGGCATTAATGTTTATGGGACGGATTGGTCCAATGACTATGTTCCTTTCTTTATTACCAAGTAAACAAGATAAAAAACGTGATATTAAATATACAAGCACAAATATTTTAATAGGATAGGTGTTATAAAATGGGAAAAATGAATTTAGTAGGTATTTTAGGTTTAGGTATTTTTGGTTCTACAATCGCTAAAGAATTATCCGAAAGCGGCGTTGAAATCATCGCTTGTGATCTAGATGAAAAAAATGTAAACCGTTTAGATGGTTACTTATCAGTTGGTTCAGTTGGTGACTTTACTGATATAGAATATATGCGAAACCTTGGCTTTGGCCAATGTGATGCGATTGTTATTTCTACAGGTACCAACCTTGAAGCTTCTGTATTAGGTGTTATTAATGCAAAAGAATTAGGTATCAACCACATCATCTGTAAGGTTAAAAATAAAACAAATCGTAAAGTTTTAGAAGCGCTAGGTGTAGATACCATTGTACAACCAGAAAAAGAATCCGGTGTTCAAATTGCGCGTCGTATGAATCATAATACAATTGAAGAAGTCATTAATTTAGACGATAAAACTTCACTTGTCGAATTCCGTGCGCCAGAAGAATGGGTTGGCAAATCATTAACTTCACTAAATACACGACAACGCTATGACATCAATATCATAGGTATTCGCAAACGTCGCCGTGAAGCATTAACTACAACATTTCCTGCTGACTATATCATCCAAGCCGATGATATCTATGTCGCTATTGCTAATACTGATAAATTTGAAAAAGCTGACTATTTACGTGAAATTCGTTAATAGTCCCTATACAACTTTTAGGTTGGGGCGCAGGCCTCAGCCTTTTTTATTACCAAGAATCTAGCAAAAGTATCCACAATCTCCACAAGACACAAACTTGATTTATCAACCTTTTAGCAAAAAAGGTAACCGATCCACCAACTTATCCCCATTATCCACAGATACATTCACAATTCACAAAGCCTATACCACAATGTTTTAACCAGTATCATGAACTTGCCCACAATTCACCCACCTTATCCACACGATTGTGGATAAAATGTGGGGATAAGTAAAAAATTCCCCCCCAGAATAGGATTAATATTTTATCTAGCAATCATGTTATCTTTAACACACAATAAAACTAACTTCATTAAGCAAAAAGTAAACCAGGTTCACCTCTTCTCCATTATGTAAAAGATGTTTCCCTCAGTTGATAGCTGCTTTAAAACACCATCCCCAACTTACGGCTAGAGTAACAAGATGCACTGACATTACAAGTGACACCTGTTTCAAATTGTTGAACCAGTTGTAAGTATTTAACGATAACTATTACACAGCAAGAATCATCAAGAACGAGCGGCAAAGAAAAAGCCCAACCCGATTATAGGTTGAGCTTAGTTGCATATATATCGACTATTGTTAGATAGTAGAAATATTTAAAACGAGATATGCCCTGAGGCTGAAGCTTACCTACCATACCTTAGCAATGTGAATCCAGGGTGTGGCTTACCTATGACCTATATCAGTTCGTGGGTCTTAGACCTTACACAATAAATAGTCAGACAAAGTATAATTAGACCTTGACTCATTTCTTATCCACTGCTCTTTAGGGCAATGATCGATAAAGCGTAAGTAGCAGGCTTACAGTATCTCTTTATCTTTTATATCTTTAAAAAGTTAGATCTTTTACTTTCTAGCTTACTGTACTTGAATTTTGTGGTTGCAATTGTACTGTCGCTGTTTGTAATTCACCATTACGGTAGAAAGATACTTCCACACTTGCATCAGATTCTTGTTGGTACAAGACTTGACGCAATGACGCTGAGTCAGTCACTGCTTCACCAGCAAATTCTACAACAACATCATCCGCTTGCAAGCCTGCAGCTTCAGCACCTGAACCAGCCACAACTTCTGCGATGTAGACACCACCTTCAACATCATCCGGTAATTGTAGGTTTTGAGATTGGTAATCTAATGAAACGCGGTTTAAGTCAACCATAGATACACCCAACTCAGGTCGAACGATTTCACCATTTGCCTCAAGTTCAGTAATAATAGTTTGGACTTGAGATGCTGGAATAGCAAAGCCCATACCTTCTACTTGGTCACTTGATACCTTCATCGAGTTGATCCCAATCACTTGTCCAGCAGCATTTAGTAAAGCACCACCAGAGTTACCTGGGTTAATCGCCGCATCTGTTTGGATAACATTAGCCACCCAGTCAGATGTACCATCACCGTTAATATCAACAGCTACAGAACGGTCTAAACCAGAGATAATCCCTTGCGTTACAGTTGTCGCATACTCAGAACCTAAAGGTGAACCAATTGCAATCGCAGGTTCCCCTACTTTCAAGCTATCAGAATCCCCAAATTCAGCAACTGTTGTCACAACATCTGAAGAAATCTTCAATACCGCTAAGTCAGTCCATGGATCAGAACCAACCACTTCAGCCTCAACTTGGGTACCATCAGCCATAATAATATTAATCGCATCTGCCCCGTCAATTACGTGGTTATTAGTGACAACATAAGCAGTGTCCCCATCAACCTTGTAGACAACACCTGAACCCTCAGAAGAAGTTTCTAATTCTGAAGACTCTGTTGTAGATTCGTCTTGAGTTGGTGAAGTAAATCCGAATAAGTCATACGTTGAAACCGACTCTGTCATGTTCACAACAGAAACAACTGAATCTTGTACATTCGCTACAGTTTCAGAAACATCCGTAGTCACATCAAGTGAAGTCGATTGGACTGAAGAAGCAGTATTATCAGCTTGCGCACTAGCAACTGCCTCATCTACAATCGATTGCACTTCTTCTGTTGAAATCTGATCATCCGTATCATTGGCAGTAGTCACAGCATAGCCCACACCAGAAATTAACACAGCAGCAACTGCACCACCAATTAAGCCTGATTGTAAGGCGGTCAATTTACGTTCTTTCTTTTCAGGCCTATGTGGTTCATTTGGGTTTTTAATTGGTTCATCATTTTGGTTATCCACTGATGACTGGTCATTTAAATTATTTGGATCATTTGACTGAGACATTTGCTCATCTCCCTCGATTTTTTTATATTAGACTCTTAACACTTTGATTATAGTAGGTATATTTGAATTGTTTATGACTTTTTACAGGCGATTCTATAAATATTTTTAAAATTTATAAGGTAAACAAGCTTGTTGGCTTGTCTGGATTGGTATCATATACTTCAAATTGCTCATGAACACCAAGATCAGCCTGAACCATTTTGGATACACATGTTTGATGTGCAATCGACTTCATATTATTTTCTTTAGATAAATGGCCTAGGTAGATACGTTTGGTTTTATCCCCAATCATATCAATCATGGCTTGAGCACCGGCATCGTTTGATAAATGGCCCTCATCACCAAGGATACGTTGTTTTAAAGACCATGGATAAGCACCCATCCGCAACATATCCAAATCATGGTTGGACTCGATTAAATAACCATCTGAATTCTTCAACAAGCCAATTAACCGGTCACTCACATAACCAGTATCCGTTAAAATCGTAAACTGGCGGTTATCCTTTTGAAAGGCATAAAACTGCGGTTCAGCAGCATCATGACTCACACCATAAGACACAATATCCACATCGCCTAAAGTTAGTATATCACCTTGCTCCATGACATGCTGTTTTTCTACTGGGATAACCCCAACCTTACTCCCAATTGCTTGCCAGGTCGCCTCATTAGCATAGACATTTAAATCGTACTTACGCGCTAGAACCCCCATCCCCTTGATATGGTCTGAATGTTCATGCGTAATAAATAAACTATCAATCTCATTGATATCGCGGTTAATGCCGGCTAACAATTCCTTCATCTTTTTCCCACTAAATCCTGCGTCCACTAAAATCTTCCGCTTAGGGGTTTCAATATAAGTAGCGTTTCCGCTAGAGCTACTGCCGAGCATGGAAACACGCATTGTAAAATCATTTTGTGCAGTCTCCATGATTGCCTCCTTCTAGATCTAAATACTGTTATTTTTTAATTTATTATTCTTCATCTTGTCACCGACTATTCAGGACGTCATCATCCGAAACTTCCTCAGCCTGTGGTTGCCACTTCAATTTCCCTAACTGTAAATGGTCAATCGCTTGTGCCGAACCCATCAAAGGTAACTGGACAACCTGCGCCTCTTGTTCCAGCGCCTTAGCAACCTTCACATTAGACCCTGCCACCCAAGCATATAAATATTGATGGTCCAACCATTCTGCAGATTGACGACCCCAAGCATCCGGATTCATTAACTGGCTGCCGATGCCCTTCAAATAGCCCTGCCACAGCTTGAATAGGGATACTCCTTTTTCACTCCGCATTGGTAAGACATTTCTTTGTAAAAGGGCAACCAAAGCTACGCTGGCAACCAGCAATAACAAAGCCCATACATTTAAAGTTTGCAGCTGCAATTGCCAGTAAATCACGAAACCTGTTCCAAATAACCATGCTACCATATAAAGGGTTAGAATAGCCATGTAAACTTGATTCATTTTACTATAAACACCGTCTTTAGTTAAGGGTTGTTTAGCTACTTGGTTAATCTTACGGACTAATTTTCGGCCAAAGCGTGACAGCATCGTTACCTTGCCCGTATTGTTAAAGACTAAGTCATTTAAAGAAACCACATCACGACTGGATTGGGTATTTTTTTGGAGCCTCGTTAATAATAATTGACCTGCTGGGTGGTTGACTTCCTGTTTCAAGGTCGATACTTGAATATCCGCTAATTGACCACGTTTATTAACTTCAAAATGCGCCGCCAAAACTTTTGCTTCAATCATCTCTAAGACTAACAAGACAATCTTTTGATGGTCCGAATACCCTTTGCCCATTAACCGAGCCACTGTTTGCGGACCGTAAGCATTGGGTTGACTCGCCATAAAGTCTTTCTTATTCGTCACCGCAATCACAATTTGGCGCTTCTTCATGTATAAATAAATGGTATAAGCAAAAATTAAGACAAATAAAGTCCCCGCCACAGCCCAGATTTGCATGGTTTGCCGTTTTTGTAAACTAGTCGCTGCTTCTTGGCTAGCCTGCATACTTTCAATAGTAGATTGGCCTTCAGAATTCGCCCCGACCTTTTGGTTATCAGGTAGAATGGACACTGGCATATACATTTGAAGGGCCACGCTTTCATCAGCTTTTAAGTTATCCACTGTGATTGTAAATGATTTTCTATCTTCAGCCCATTGCAAATCCGTTCTGCCAGGAACTGAAATGATTAAATCAGATTGGTCTTCCGGAACGGCTTGCGGGAATGTGACAGTTAAAGTGGCTTGATCGACGTCATAGGGTAATGCTAGAAAGCTGTTCTTTAAAATTGACCACTCTGAATAATTGGTCCAGGCATCTGAAATCGTCGCTGAAACCTGGGTAATATGTGGTGCATCCGTCACCGTATTATAGATGGTGATGTCCGCCGCTTGATCATTGGCAGTAGAAACCGTAAAAGTCCCCACTTCATTTGAATCACTCTCCACAAAAGTGAAATAAGCATCCGCCGACACACTCTTCATATCCACGCCAAGACTGGCCAACTTGCTCATATCCGTCAGGGCAATCCTGTGGTTAAATTCCTCAACCGTCCCCTTCACATCAAAACCAATCGTCTCCTCTTGTTGCATGGTCCCATCAGCTTGCACATTCACAGTCGCCGTATATTCACTCACCGACACCTCCGCTTGTACGCCAGTCTTATCCCCCTCAAAAAGGAACATCGCCACTAAGCTGACTAGGATAATCGTAAACTGGTGCCAGCGGTCACTGACGTTTTCTTGATAATTTTGAAACATGAATCGTCCTCTTTCCAATTATTGGGTCATAATTGCCCCATTGATACCATCTACAAATACACGCTGCGTCGTCCCTTCATTCGTGCGAATCAATAGGGTCCACACTGGATGGTAGAGTGTCATTTCATCAAGCACTAGGGTCACCCGGTATGATAAGAATGAACGCACAATCGTTGATTCTTCTGGAATACTGTTGTTTAAATAGGCATTTTCAAGGGCTTGTTGTTCACTAATGACCGTCCGTTCCTCACCTTGAGTCGCCGTACCACCAACAATCGTCTGGTCATAGGCGTAGACTGCAAAATCATCATTCACCTGGAACACAATTTCCCCAGTCCCATCCGCAATCACTGCACCCGATGCCGTTTCTTGCATGTAAGTGACCCTACCTGCATTCTTATCATAGCTAATAAACCGATATTGGCTTCCTTGATAAATTTCACTATTGATAAATTGATTCAAGCTAGTTAAGGCAGAATCAGAAAGTTCTCCTGCTGGTGTTTCACTAGTAACCCCTTCCAATTGAATGGGCGTATTAATCTGTCCTAAAATTTGATTGGCATTTACTTCAACACTTTGCGTGTCTTCTGTGACAGCTAACACATCGTCTTCATCTAAGGTAGTATTTAAGGTCCTAATAAAAGGAATCCGCAAAATCTCATCTGAAATCTCATCATATTGAATATCATTGGCTTTAAATTCTTTCACAATATCCACTGACTGATTTTCAATCGCTTGATTCGATGTCCACACATACTTACTCATAAAAATATTCATCAGAAATACATCTAAAATCAGGAAAGCTAGAATAAAAATGATTTCTACTTTTTTAAAATTCATTGCTAGCTCTCCTCCTCGTCACTATCTGATAATGGCGGGTTCAAAAATTGAGAATAATCATTTTCGTCTACATCAGAAGAAAAAGATTCCGAGATACTTTCGTTTAACTGAGTCTTCACTTCTTCCTCACTCACCTGTTGGCCTAGATTGTCAAAATAAAGAGATAAATCAACGACCTCACCAGATTCAGTATACGTAGTCTGCAGTGATGGATACTGACTCATGTCAATTAAATCTTCAAGCATAAACCACTTACTACCAATTTGAATATGCCAAGAAGGGATTAATTCTACTAGGCGGCTCGTTTCAGGATTCTGTACCCAACGATAGCCTAAGACCAATTCCGAAATGTCCTCATTAGGATAACCTGCATTATTCAGTAAATCCAAAGCGTCCGCACCTGACATCACCGTATAAGATTCTGATAAATCAGTCACCTGAGTTTGAATAGTCAAAGCAGACATATAAATATTTTGAATGGTATCACCAGACATGGCAAACTGTGCTTTTGAGACGTAATTATTCCCAAAAACCGGCAGTGAATTCACATACTTACGATAAGTGATCATCTCTCTTCCATCGTCACCATTAGCTTCTGCATACAACCATGATGTTTGGTCAGCTAAAATATCCGCCATGGCAGCTGATGTGACCTCAATTTGTTGGTTTAAATTCGTTTCTTCCGCTTCCGTATTATCTTGTAACAAGAATACTTCAAAAGTTTCCATATTGATCGTTAACTGACGACCTTCTGTATAATAGCGTGAAATATTATTCATTGAATAGTCATGAATATCTTCTGGTGTTTCAAAGAAATGATTCAAGAAGTAAGTTGTTGGTTGACGCTCTTGTAAATAAGTGAACCGTTCAATTTCTTGTGCATCTTTTGATATATAAGACACTCCATTGGCTAGGGTAACTGGCAAAACTGGTTGCATTAAGTCTTCATATGAAGATAAATAATCATGGACTTCGGCCATTACATCATCTACATTATCTGAAATAGTCAACGAATAGGCCGTATCAGTCACATCATTCAATAGATAGACTTCATTGGTTTCCATAATATAAATATAAGAAGTGATTACAATTTCCTGTAATTCTTCAGGCAGTCTAGACGTATCTGCAATTAACAAGTTAATCGGTGTTTCATTGTTCAATTTATCTTCAATATAGGGTTGAGTTTGGACGTAGTTGCGAATATTATAGGCAGAATCTTCTTCGTTTTCACTATCATAGTCAAATCCTGCGGCAACATGTTTTAGCTCTTTCACTGCTGACATATTATCGATTGCTACGTATTCATCCACCTCACTATGTAAAATTAAGGTCTGTGACGCTGTAATTTCAACTTCTTCAGTCGAATTTCCGTCTGTTGTTTCATTAGAAATCGCCATGTTATTCAATTCAGTAGTGGTTTCCCCATTATTTTCTTGACCATCCTGACTAAACAAGGCATTTAAGGCACTAGGCCCATAGAGGTTGCTGACTGAAGCAGCAACCGATACAAGTGCTAGTATGACAAGTATCGCATGAAGGATCCAATTCCATTTATTCTGCTTCATCGGCCCATTCATCCTCCCCAGCCCAATCATCACTATCAAACTCCTCAAATGGAAGTGAGATAAAGAATGTCGTTCCTTTGTTTTCAATTGAATTTACCCAAATTGTCCCGTTATGCAATTCAATTTCTTCTTTTGCGATAGATAAACCTAACCCACTACCACCTTGAGCACGTGAACGCGCCTTATCTACCCGGTAGAAACGGTCAAATAAATGTGGAATAGATTCTTGAGGGATACCTAACCCTTGGTCTTGAATACTTAAAACCAGTTGGTTATGTGTAGACATTAAACGCACATAGATTGTCCCACCATCTGGCGAGTATTTAATAGCGTTATTCATAATATTATCGATAACTTGAATTAACTTATCTTGGTCAATTTCTACCCAGACCTCTTCTTCCATTAATTCACGTTTAATAATATAATTTTTACCTTCATAATTTTCCGATTGAAGCATCATGTCAAAACGATCTAAGATATGATTCACCAAGTCTTTGAAAATAATCAACTCTCGGTTAATCACCTGTTGCTTGGCGTCCATTCTAGAAAGATGTAGTAAGTCTGAAATCATCCGAATCATACGATCAGTTTCAGTTTGAATAACATTCAAGAATTCTACCGCTACTTTTTCATCTTTAATGGCCCCGTCTACCAATGCTTCACTGTAAGAACGCACACTCGTTAGTGGTGTACGCAACTCGTGAGAAATATTTGAAACGAATTGCTTACGGTCACGTTCAATTTTTTCATGTTCCGTAATATCCGTTAATACCCAAACCAAACCGGAAATAAAGCCAGATTCTCGTTGAATAACTGAATACTCAGCGCGAATAATTGTTTCCCCATCATCATTTGCATAATTTAATAGGATAGATTCATGTTGGTCAAATAACTCTCTAAATGAGAAACGGTCAGAAAGGTCTAGGGCTTCAATAATAGATTCCCCAATCACTTCTTCTTGTGTCTTATTCAAAATACTCAATGACCGGTCATTTATAATGGTAATTTTTCCGCGTCGGTCGGTGGCGATAACCCCATCCGTCATATGACGCAGGACTGAATCCAATCGTTGCCGCTCTGCTTCTGTTAGATCTTGTGCATCCCCCACACGAACAGATAGGTAATTGATAGATTCTGCCAACTGCCCAATCTCATCTTCTGAATTGATATCCAAAGTAGTTGAATAGTTTCCTTCAGCAATTTGCTTGGTTTGATCGCGCATTTTTTGTAGCGGATTGATGATCTGACTAGAGATTAACACCGCTAATCCTGTCGTAAACACAAGTGAAATACCTGATGCAATTAAGAATAGAGACATAATATTTTGAATCTGACTATAGATAGTCTCTAGATTTGCAGTCACATTTAAAATACCAATCATGGCACCTGAAGATGCTGTAGAAAAAATTGGTGTCACAAATTTTTTGATGCGGATTTCTTGATTGGAATCATAGCCTGACGTTTCACTACGAATACCTGTATATAACGTTTCTTCTATATCCTCATCCACGGTTCTTTGCCCAATATAGGCTTGCGAAGTGGGGTTTGAAGTAGCTAATAAGAAACCATTGCTATCGAATAATTGAATTTCTAATACACTATCATTATTAAAACGACGCAAGATTGAATTCACCTGCGTCTCTTTCTCATCCTCATTCAAATCTTCATCTTCCATCACCGTCTGAATATTATCAATGATAAACGTGGTCTGACTCGTTACTTGGTCATCAAAAGACGTTAACATTTCCGTTTCTAGTGAACGAATAAAATACGCTCCGACAATTTGGAGCGAAATTAGCAGCGTTAATATAAAAATAACAGGTATTTTAAAATGGATAGATTTGAAAAAAGGAATCCCAGATTTCTTCCTTGTTTTTGGCATGACTGACCTCTATTCTTGGGTTGGAATTTTAAGGAAATACCCAACGCCCCGTCTAGTGATTAAAATCTTAGGATGACTTGGATTTTCTTCGATTTTTTCGCGTAACCGTCTAACAGTCACATCCACTGTACGAACGTCACCAAAATAATCGTAACCCCAAACCGTTTGAAGCAAGTGCTCCCTGGTCATTACTTGGTTAATATGTTGTGAAAGATAATGTAGCAACTCAAACTCACGGTGTGTTAATTCAACATCTTCCCCATTTTTAGAAGCAATATACTCATCCTCATGGATCAATAAATCGCCAATTTCAATAATATTGTCTTTCTCCGTCACCTCATCAGCTGCTACTGGTTCAGAAACTACCGCAGTACGTCGGATATTGGCTTTTACGCGTGCCATTAACTCACGGTTTGAGAATGGTTTGGTCACGTAATCGTCCGCCCCTAATTCAAGCCCCAATACCTTATCAATTTCACTATCTTTAGCCGTTAGCATAATGATTGGCACTTGGCTGTCTTTACGAATTTGACGGCAGACTTCTAGCCCGTCAATTTTTGGTAACATCAAATCTAAGACCACTAGGTCGGGTTGGAATGATACGAATTTTTCTAAAGCTTGTTGCCCATCATAGGCAGTGTCTATTTCATAACCTTCGTTTTTTAAGTTGAAGGATATAATATCTGAGATTGGTTTCTCATCGTCGACGATTAATATTTTTTTCATTTATTTGCTCTCCTTGATTGTGAACATCCGATCTTGGAAATTTAGCTAGAACTTATCACCTTATTTTAACACCTTTAGATGGAATTGCCAATAATGCCTACAAAAGGGCTTTCATAGCTATTGACATACACTTTTGATACCAAATTTTTCTAATAAAAAAAGGCCGAGGGGGGTAATCATCTCGACCTTTTCTATTTCATATTTAAAAGATTGCTTAGTTATAAGCAGCCATACTTACAGCAAATGATGGTGCCCAGTATGGGTTGATTGATTCTGAGTGAACTGTTTCTCCGGGACGTTGTGAATGGATGTATTGTCCATTACCTAATGAAATCGCTACGTGGTATGGAGAACCATATGAACCCCAGAAAATTAAGTCGCCTGGTTGTGCAGATGAAACTGAGATTCTTGGACCAGCGTATTGTTGTTCACCAGTGTAGCTACCAACGTTTACGCCGTAAGTTTGTTTGTAAACATAGTTTACGAAACCTGAACAGTCAAAACCTGATGGTGTTTTACCACCCCATACATAAGGTACACCCACTTGTGCGTACGCATTGTTTAATAATGCTGTTACGTTACCAGTCTGCGCTTGAGCCGCTGCTTCTGCTTCAGCTTGTGCTGCTGCCTCTGCTTCCGCCGCCGCTTGTGCTTGAGCTGCTGCCTCTGCTTCCGCCGCTGCTTGTGCGTCTGCTGCCGCTTGTGCTTGAGCTGCTGCCTCTGCTTCCGCCGCTGCTTGTGCTTGAGCTGCTGCCTCTGCTTCGGCTGCCGCTTGCGCTGCTGCTTCTGCGTCTGCTTGCTCTTGAGCCGCTGCTTCTGCTTCAGCTGCCGATTGTGCGTCTGCTGCTGCTTGCGCTTCTTCTTCGGCTGCTAGTGCTTCTTCAGCCGCAACTTGTGCTTCGATTTCTGCGTCAGCAGTTTCAGTTTCTTCTACTGTATTTGCAACTGGTGCTACTTCAGCAACTACTTCTGTTTCTTCTAATACTGGTGCTACTTCAGCAACTGCCTCAGTCTCTTCTACTGCTGGTGCTTCTTCAACAGCAGGTGTTGCAGCTAAGCCAGGAATAGCTAATGATTGACCTACTAAGATCAAGTCAGATGTTAAGTTGTTTTGTGCACGTAATTCAGACGCTGAAACGCCAAATTGACCTGCAATTTTGTTGATAGAGTCGCCAGCAACTACAGTGTAGTTACCATTTTCGTCTGCTACATAGTTGTTAACAGTTGCTTCTACTACTGGAGTAGCTTCTACTTCTGTTTCAACTGTTTCTTCAGCTACAGAAGCTGTTTGTTCTACTGTTGTTTCCTGAGCTACTTCACCTTGAACTTTTAATTGTTGACCAACTAAAATCAAGTCACCTGAAATACCATTTAAATCACGTAAGTTTTGTGCTGTTGTATCAAAATCTGCAGCGATTTTGTTTAAAGTATCGCCTGCAACAACTGTATATACGTTAGTTGCATCTGCTACACGTTTAGTGCTTGCTACTACTGGCGCATCAACAGTTGGAATATTTAAAGCGTGACCTGCGATAATTAAATCTTGGTTATCAATTGTGTTCACTTCTAATAAGTCAGCGATTGATAAATCAAATTTACGTGAAATAGCAGTTAAAGTATCTCCCGTTTCAATTGTATATACTTCGTCTGCTGAAACATTAGTGGTTGCAAAGGCTGCTAAAGCCGCTGACGTCGCTAACGATGTCCCTACCATTCTTTTTACTGAAAACTTCATTAAATTTCTACCCCCTGAAATTTCTAATTACAATAGCTATTATATACAAGCAAACTGCAATTTTCCGTAACAATCAGGTTACAAATCATTTACTCTTTCTTACGCAAATCCTTATTTTTACGCTACATTTCGCTAATAAATTTCACCTTATTTGAACTAAGATCACAAAAATATTATTTAAAAACTTTAAAAAAGGTTAATAAATCAATCTTTTAAGAAATTCTTAAATTCAAATTAAAGATTTCTATTTTAAATATAAACGCCATATCTCTGTAACAATAATGTAATATTAGATGCAATAAATGTTAAAAAACCTCTTTAAAGTAGTATCGATATCTCATCAACACGCTTCAAAGAGGCACTATTCAAATAAATTTTCCTAAAATAAACCAAATATAATCACGATTGCACCCGGTACATTATTCAAGAAATGAATAAAGATGGCATCATTAATATTTTTCTTCCGCCAGTAAGCCATGAAACAACCTGCCCCAATTCCGGCATAAATAATGAAAGAAATGATGTTTCCAGAAAGATGCATACTTGAAAAGAAGATTGAAGAGATGATAATAGCTGCAGTGAAGAAACTATCCTTAAACATCCCTTTACTAATCATACCGCGGAAAATGATTTCCTCCATCACTGGGGCCATAGTAATCACGGTTAAGCCCAGGTTTAAGGCCACTAGGATATTGCTATTACTACCTAGCAAACCAAAAATCATATCATCATTTACTGTCGTCTCTACGCCGTACATACTAGCCATAATGAGTGACATAATTATCTTAAAGGCTAAAACACCTGCGAAAATGGCTAAGTCCTTTAGAATATCATCCCAAGTTAAACCCACAACGTTTTCTGGATTTTGCTTTTGGTATCGGCGATAAAACCAATAGCTCACAGCAAACATATAAACAATACTTAAAATACCCAATATCGTTAACCAGGTATTATCCAAATAGCTAGCAAACATGACGTATAATTGAGGAACCGAAACCATTAAAGTATAAGCAATCATCCACAAAACAACCTTAGCCGCGCCAACTATCCAACCCGTCCACTTCTGTCTAGTTGGATTTTGGTAATAAGCATCCGTATTTCGATTCTTCCTTTTCCCCATATAATACCCCTAACTTTTTTGTTAATGAAAACTTTCTTCTATATAAAAGACTTAATAAAAGACTTAATAAAAGACTTACTTATTTTTTAAATCAAAATAAATTACCCTAACCTTATCATACCTGAAAAGTAAATTCACTAGACTAGTGCATTTACTTTCAAAAACTAATAACCATTAACAAGCGAAAGGATACTTAAATCTGTGGCAATGTAGTTAGAAGCATATGTAATTGTAGTAGTGACAATAATATGAAAATAAGTGTTAGAAAAAACTGTAGCACTGAAAACATAGCCTCTCTTTAATAAGTATTCATTCAATCCTTGGGTAAATTAAAATAGGAAGAGTTTTTTACCTCTTCCCATTTCTAGTTCTAATTGTTTTATTTGCAGTGCGCTAGATTTCCGAGTTAAGCCATAGTCGGAAGTATTCCTAGCATGCCTTCGCTGTGAAGCAAGGATGTCTTGCCCAATATCAGAATGTTTGGGGCACTCCGTTACAGTATGAATCGTCAAGCAAGTTAACAGACCCAAGCTGTGGACAGTCTCACCGCTATTAAAGCGCTTCAGGGCAGGCAAGGGCCTACTTCATATTAGATCCCGTCACACTTTGTGTGCCACTTCACGATTCTTCCATCATCTCTTGCCTGAACGCCCTAAAATGCACCTTATATCTAAGGCAATGATAGAAAAAACTGAAGCCGAAGCCTTACTAGAAATTTTATTATTCTGCTGAAAATTCGAATGTGTCGTTTTTATGCTCTTTTAAGTTCATGTAGAAGCCACTACCTTCATATACTTGAAGCGCAACAACTGATTTCCGATCTTCTTCATCAGGATAAACATCTTTTACATATGGGTTGTCTTTTAGAATATCCTCTAAGTAAGATTGATCCACTTCGCGCACTTTACCGTCAACGGTAATGGCTTGGATGCCGTTTTCGTCATTTGACATAGCTGAAATGGATACATGCTCATTTGCTTGTAATTGAGTATAGAATTCATTCCCTGGTTTAGTCATAAAGAAAATTCCATTTTCATTCGCCACACCAACATTCGCAAACCGTGTACGAGGTTTCCCTTCACTATCTACCGTCGCAAAAACCGCCGCACCCATATTTTCTAGGATTGTCATGTAATCTTGTAATGCCATTTTTCAACATCTCCTTCATCATTCTACTTTCTTCTATTGTATCGCAAAACATCATATTTCTTTAGTAGAATCTAAGTCAAAAATCCATTAAAAAACTATTGAATGGTGAGGGATAAAGTGAATGGTGTATTATCACTAGCGTTATCTAGGTTGAAATCATACTCACCGGGATCGATGATAAAGTCGCGGGCCTTGTTGTCCCATACACCTAGCGGGTGGTTGGTTGTAAATGGACCAATTGTGATCATGGTATCTGTTGTTTCTCCTACTTCTAAGTAGATTTTCTTGAAGTCAACTGCAAGTTGGGTAAGTTGTTGGGACTTTACCAGGTGGACTAGCCAGCCCGAATACTAATCTGGCCATGACAATAAATATTGGCTGCTTAACCACTTCTTTAGCGTTCGCTAAATTGCTTAAGTTGCCCACTATCAGCTAGTTCTTAATGTTTGCATTTCCTCCTAGCCGTCGCTATATTAGCAAGTGAACAATAGCTTTAACCAGTGATTGAATGCGAGGAAATGCCATTGAAAACAACCATTAGAAGACGACAAATTGGCGAGATACCTTTACTTGAAGTCGTCCCTTTAGACCAGCGAAATGCCCCATTACCCTTGATTGTCTACTATCACGGCTGGCAATCCAATAAGGAACTGAATTTAACCCAGGGCCGAAAATTGGCCCAAGTAGGTTTTCGGGTCCTCTTACCAGACGCTATGAACCATGGTCGCCGCAAGCAGGCCATATCTGCCATCCCGTCATTGACTTTTTGGCAAAGTATCCAATCTAATTTATTTGAATTCGGGGCTATTATCACCCATTTCAAGCGACTGGGCTTGGTCTTAGATGACCGGATCGGGGTTGGTGGAACTTCTATGGGCGGGTTTACATCATCTGCTTTACTGACCCACCATCCAGAGATTAAAGTAGCCTCTTGTATGATGGGATCACCTACCCCTATCCAATACCGAGAGCGACTGATTGAACATGCCAGCAGATTACCTAACCGGTTTGTTCCAGATGATTTAAGAGAATTGACGGCTTGGGTTGACCGGTATGATTTGTCCACCCAGGTTGATAGCTTAGCGGGCAGACCCTTCTTCATTTGGCATGGCGAACGCGATTGGCGGGTCCCTTATGACCAGACTGCGGCGTTCGTAAAAGACAACAGCCACTTGGACAATATTATTTTTGTACACGAGGATGAAGACCATTTGGTTAGGACAGAAACAATGGATATGATGACGACTTTCTTCTTAGACCACTTATAGGACTGCCAACATCACGAAAAAAGGACAACCTTTCCTAGCTGAGGTTAGCTAAGAGGGTTGCCCTTTTTCAATGATTTAAAGTTTAATTTTTAAGATTGTAATTATTCAGCTTTTAACGCTGCTTTTGTGATGTAGTTGTATGGTTGGTTGAAGTGAGGTAAGAAGAACAAGTCTAATAATGCTAATTTATCGACTGTTAATTGTTCTTGCACTGCTAATGAGAACATGTGGATACCCATTGAAATATCAAAGCGTGATACCATTTGCGCACCTACGATACGACGAGATTCTTCTTCGTATACAATACGCAATTTAACTTCGCCATTTTCTTCTGCTGGCATGAAGCCTGGTAGTTGTGTATCTTCGATGTCTGTGTAGTTGACTTTCAAGCCGTTTTTCTCTGCTGCACGTACTGATAAACCAGTAGATACTAATTTCAAGCCAAAGATTTCGATACCGTTTGAACCTTGAATACCAGCACCTTCTACGTGGTTACCTAAGATGTTTTGACCTGCAACGATACCTGAACGAACAGCGTTTGAAGCTAATGCAATATAAGCTGTGTCATTTACAGCGTTTGAGTAGTTAGTTGCACAGTCACCTACTGCATATACTGAGTCATCGTTTGTTTTGAATGTACGGTCTACTAAGTAAGCACCGTTAACGAATGTATCTAAGTGGCCAGCACCTAATCCAGCATTTGGACGGAAACCGATACAGTTGATGATAACGTCAGCTTTGTATTCGCCGTTAGTCGTTTTAAGACCTGTTACTTTACCGTTTTCACCTAAGTATTCTTCAGCTAATTCACCAAAGTGAGTGTGAACACCGTTAGCGCGTAAGTTTTCGTCCATTGCTACTGCGAAGTCTACATCGTAGTAGTTCATTAATGAATGTTCTTCAGCGTCGAAGATGTGCACTTCTTTACCACGACGAGCTGCTGCTTCAGCGATTTCAACGCCGATGTAACCAGCACCGATAACACATACAACGTTAGCGTCGTCTGCTGCTAAGGCCTTGTCAACTGCTTGACCTTCTTGGAATAATTTTAGGAAGTGTAATCCTTCTAAGTCGTTACCTGGTAATTTAGGTGCGATTGGAAGAGATCCAGTTGCTAAAACTAATTTGTCATAGTTTTCTTCTAATTTTTCACCTGATTTAGTTTCTGCGTATACAACTTTATTTTCAAAGTCGATTTCTTTTACTTCCGTTTCTAAAGATACTTTAGCACCTTTAGCTTCGAAATCTGCAGCATTTGTGTAGAATAACCCTTCGTAGCTATCGATTTGACGTCCTACCCACAATGCGGTCCCACAACCTAAGTATGATAAGTTTGAGTTACGGTCTATTAATGTAACTTCTACGTCTTGATCTGAATCTAATAATGTATTTGCTGCTGAGATACCTGCATGGTTAGTCCCTACTACTACAACTTTCATTAAATGTTTCCTCCTCGGTGTATATATCGTTTGCTCATTTATTTACAAGCTTAGAGTAACACCATTTTTTTGGGATGACAAACCAAAGTTGTATAATTTATAAAAGCTCACAAAGTCACTAGCAAGCAATTTTAAAAGAAAGTTTGTGAAAAACTTATTATGTGCCTTTATTTAAAGGGTAATTATTGCAATTTTTGTTTTTTTGCTGAAAATAATCTTTTTTACTCCAAATTCGTCATTTCACAAACTTAGGTTTTTTTGTACATTTTTTGTATTTTAACTGATTTTGAACCTATATAAATGAAAAAGACACTCACAATTAAGTGGCGTCTTCCCTTTATGTATCAACGTTTATTGTATTATTTGCTTGTGAATGTCTCGCATGTGAAAAAGTTTGTGCATTTTTATACGATATTACAACTTATCGATTTCTTCCTCAGTTAAAGCTTGGTGTCGCAGACTCTCTAAAAAGCGCACTGTCGGCCTCAAATCTTGTTCCCCAGTTTCTTGACGGACCTGCTCGCGGTATTTGACATCGATCTTGATAATCTTATAGATTGAGGCTAGGACCGGCACCCCGATTAACATGCCTGGAATACCCATCAAGCCCCCACCAACAGTTACAGCGAACAGGACCCACATAGATGGTAGACCAATTGAATCCCCTACAACTCGTGGATAGATCAAGTCCCCTTCCAATTGTTGAACGAAGAGTACAAAAATGAGATAAACCAAGGCGTAAGTTGGGCTTAAAGCGAGTAGAATCACGACCCCAACCGCACCCGATAGGAAGGCCCCAATAATTGGAATTAAAGCCATAACACCTTGCAAGACACCTAACATGGCTGCATAAGGAATTTGTAGAATGAACAATCCAGCTGTCACAAGAGCCCCTAAAATAATGGCCTCTGTTACCATACCAGAAATAAATTTAGAAAATGTTTCATTGGCCACATGTGCCACGTTCTCAATTAACTGGTGAATATCCTCTCTGACATAAACGGTCAGCAACCGGTCCACTTGCTTGCCCAATTTCTCCTTTGAAAAAAGGATATAAATGGCGAATAGGATACCCAAGAAAATGTTGGTTACTGCCCCAACTGAAGTGGTCATTACAGAAACAGAAGTGGTTGCGACATTAGAAGCTAAGCTATTAATCCCACTAGCTACACTAGAAAACATGCTACCCCAATCAATGTTGACTTGATTAGCCAATTCATTGACGAAAGGTACTAACGCTTCTTGACGGTTAAACCAATCTGTTAAGTTTTGGATTGCTTCAGGAATTACATCAATTAAGGTCATGACTGCTGAAGCCAATTGCGGTACGACAATGACAACAGTCGCTGCAATGACTAAACAGACAATTAAAATCGCTAGAATAATGGCTACTGGGCGTCTAGAACCCTTTAGATATTTATTTTTTGCATTTGGATACAGGTACTTTTCAAGCCAAGTCATCAATAAGTTCAGGACAAAGGCAATCATCCCACCTAAGATTAAAGGGAAAACCACTGACCAGACCATAGAGATTATTTGGACAAGATATGACCAGTTGATGACGGCTAGAATAAATATCGCAATCAAGGCCAACCATTGGACCCCTTGCTTTGTTGGTCCGTTTAATTTTTTCAAAATAATTCAACTCTTTCTTTACTTTAGTATGTATACATTTTAACATATCATGCTAAAAGTAGGTTAATGAGAACAGTTGGGTCAATGGAGCCAAAATAAGGCGTTAAATCGATATCTCTTAACCGCTCAGCCAGCGATTCTTGTCTAAGTGGCTGGCCGATAAGCACCTGCTCTAGGTCAGCAATATCCTTTTTACCAAAAAAGTCCCCATAAATTCGACATCTTTGAATATGGCCTTTAGCAATTTCTAAGGACACTTCAATCGTCCCAATCCCTGGCGCATGGACGTCATTTGTGGTGGCATAAGTCGGATTATTGCCGAAGTTCCAGTCCCAATTCTTGTATTTATCAGCCACCATCTGGTCGATAATCGCCCAGTCTCGATCGGTTAAATCATACCGCTTGGCTTGACTCATATCCTCGATGCCTAAAAATTCACCAGCCATCAAATCTTTGAATCCAAAATTGGTGAGCTTTTGGTAAGCTGGCGCTAAATGACTTCTGATGTCCGTTACCCGTGCACGAACAGATTGGATGCCTTTTGAAGTGATTTTCTTTTCATTGGGAGTGAGCGCCTTGACCATGGCATCATAGTCTACGTCTAGCATTAAAGAAAATCCGCCATAGACCAAGTCATTTTTCATGGTCATGGCTGCGCCGGAAATCTTTTTCCCAGCAATCTCTAAATCATTCCGGCCGCTCTGACTCAGGTCTTTGACACCAAATTTCTCAAGGGCATCAATCGTCGGCTGGTACATCTTGGTGTAATTGTCGTAAATATCGGTATCGCCTGGATAAACAAAGCAAAAGTTGACGTGGCCGGCGTCTTGGTAAAGGGTCCCGCCACCGGTATCGCGACGGACGAGTAAGATGTCATGGTCTTCAACATAGTCTTTATTGACTTCAACCAGGGAATTTTGAAACCGGCCCACTTGGACTGTTGGCCCTACTATATAGGGTAATAAAACAGGCTCTGTAATTTCAAGCTGGTCTTGGACATAGACTTGAACGGCTAAGGCATAAGCCCCATCCATGATATATTGGCCATTTCGGATTGGTTCGATGACGATCATTTGGCTAATTCCTCCTGTATGAATTTATTGGCGCCGATAATGGTGTCTGCGATATCCCCATCAAGTCGGTAGGTTTGCCCTTTTATTCGGTCAGGAATCCGATATAACTTCTTATTCATTGGGACATACATGGCTTTTGGATTGTTGGCGGTCATTTCTTGGAATGGAGTTTTAACGAATTGTGGCGTGGTATAACCTACCCCAATATCTAAGAAGAGAATGGCTTGGCCTTGACGTTGAGCTAAAAAGTCATCGTAACGGGCTTTTTGAGCGAAGAAATCCGGACTTTCTACCATGCCCTTGCCCGCTTTTCTTTTGTTGACCTCCATCACGGCCCCGCATTTTGGACAATGGGGAATCAGGTCATAAGGAATCTCCATGTTTTCTTGCTGGTCCACCATTTGCCGGATTAAATCGTCATCTCGGTAGGTTTCTTGGTGGCACATTTGACTGCACTGCATCAAAATATACTCCCCTTGAATGTGGAAGATCTTATCCAAGTCGTAATCCGCCACCGCAAAGGCATTGTCTGCGTTGGTGGTAATAATATGGTGGGGTTTATTGGCCAAGAGTTCTTTCAAAGCGATATAAGAGGCCCCTGCTGGTTGGTCAAGGTAGTTCAAGGCGATAAAACGAGATTCGAAGGCCCAATATTCCTGAGTCGACGGAAAATCAAAGAGGCTGGCTTGTAACATATCGAAAAAACCGTATTTCTCAATAAAATCAGGAAAATTGTCTTCAAACCGTGGCCCCACATAGGTGAAACCGTCAGCTGCTGACATGCCAGCTCCAATTCCAACCACCACTGCGTCTGCCTCGGCGACTGCTTCTTGTAACATTTTTGCTTGATCATCTCTTATCATTTCAAAAGCTTTCCACATACCTACACCATTTCCTTTCCTATAGAAAGAAGTAGGCAGCGAGTCTTTAGCCTACCTACTCCAAAAATTCGTCATTATTTTTATCATTTTTACATCAATACGTCTTCATATAGGGCCAGATCTTCAGCCGAATAGACATTGAAGAGGACCTGTAACCCACTAGCCGTTTGCGCCAAATAATCGCGGACCGTTCGGATGGCAATATCCCGGGCCAAGGTTTTAGGAAAGCGGAATTCACCCGTTGAAATGGCACAGAAGGCAATACTCGAAAGCCCCATCTTATCCGCTTCTACCAGGCAATTTCTATAGCAAGCAGCCAACAAATCTTGGTTGAATTGAGAAACCGGCTCCCTGAAAATCACAGGTCCAACCGTATGAAAAATGAAGGCAGACGGCAAGTTATAGGCCTTTGTGACCATGACTTTGCCCACAGGTAATTTACGGCCATTTAGGGCAAGCGCCATGTCCGTTCTGACCTGGGCCCCCGCCATGGTATGAACAGTATTGTCAATACAATGGTGGCTTGGGATAAAACAGCCAAGACCGTCCTTGTTGGCGGCGTTGACAATGGCATCCACTTTTAACCGGGTAATGTCCCCCTGCCAAAGGAAAATTTGCTTGTCATGTCGGCTTTCTTGCCAGAGGACTGGGGTGGCAGCGGAGCCTAGCTTGGCCTGCAAGACTGATCCTTCTGCCATCAAATATGCTTCACTTGGTTGGTAGCCGTCTCGTACATTGACTAACCCACGGAAAATGGCCCAGCGGTCGTTTTCGTCGGTGATGGACGCCAAGTTCAATGTCCCGTCAGCTCGGACGGTACCTGTCCTTTTCAAAGAATCAGTAAAGGCTTTCTGGGCGTGACTACTATCATTCTGCTGGTCCCACAGGTAGTGAATGGCCGTCTTGAGCGCTTTGTCCATCAGTCTACGCTTCTGGCAGTTGGTCGAATGCCGCTTGGTCTACGCCAGTCATTTTGTATACCCAGCTGGCTTCGGCTTTTTCTGAGTTCAATTGGTCAGGCGCTTCTTCTGCGGCTTTGTTGATGGCTGTGATGGTTCCTGCCAATGGTGCTTGCAATTCTAGGACGGTTTTTGAGGCTTCTAGGTTTAAAATCGCTTGGTCTTTTTCGATTTGATCGCCGTCATTGGCGATGAATTCGACGTAGCCAACGGTCCCGATGTCGTCTTGTAATTCTGGCGTCATGATAAATGTAAATTCGTTTTCGTTTTGTTCTACCCATAGATAATTTGCTAGTTTGCGCATGTTGTTTCCTCCTATAAGTTGATTGCTTTTTTGTTGATTAATGTAGCGTGATTTGTCCTGACTGACTAATGATTTATTTGTAATTTTGTTATCATTATTTTTTTGGAAAAGGGCTATCGCCGCTCAAGCTAATGTCTAGATATCAAAGGCTTGTGCGATTAAGGTCAGGTGTTCTTGACGACTTTCTATGCCCGGCACCGTCGGGATCACCATAAATTCATCAGCGTTTGTGCTGTTGATAATCCTGTCAATTTGCGCTTTGACTTGCCGGATATCACCTGTGATGACTTTATTGCGGTTACGGGCTATTTTAGCCAAATCTGGTTGCGTAAACTTATAGTCGGCTGCTTCATCGATAGTTGGCAAGTGGTCAAATTCGCTGTAGTCTTTTTTGCCAAGAATCCATAAATCAAATGCTCGTTGAAGCGGCTGGATATCGACCCCTTCAGGCACGACGGCGATGAAGGCCGAAACCATAAATTGTGGCTTATCCAAGCTGGCAGAAGGTTGGAAATTGTCCCGGTAAATTTTCGCAATTCGCCCCGCTGCTTCAATAGCATCTTCGTCCTGGTTAAATAGTAAACTATAAACGTAGCCAACCCCTAATCGGGCAGCCTTATAAGCTGATGCTTCGCTAGCTGATAGGGTCCACAAGGTCGGTGGGGTTTCAGCCCGCGGATAAACCTGGACATCCCCATAAGAGGACGCTGTTTGAGTCACAAAGTCTCGCACTTCCCGCAAAGCCTCTTCATTGTCCCTGTAGCCTTTGAGATTATTGTCCAGTACCTCACGAACCGCTTGACGGCCGGGATTGTTGCCCATACCTAAATCCACCCGGCCAGGAAACAAGTGAGCGATTGTAGCAAATACTTCAGCCACTTTCAATGGGGCATAATGTGGTAACATGACCCCACCTGATCCAAATTTCAACCGCTTAGTCTGACTCAAAAAGTGGGTCATCAGAATTTCTGGGGCAGCGGATGGATAAGCAGCTAAACTGTGGTGTTCCGCAAACCAAAAGCGGTGATAACCCAAATCTTCAGCCGTTTTAGCTAACGCGAGTGTATCAGCGTAAGCCTCTCTGTCGCTTTTCCCCTTGTCACGGGCCACGAAATCAAGGACATTCCATTTCACTGTATTGGTCATACAACTGTACTCCTTTACTTTTATAAACTGTAATATTACAAGTTTATAATTCTATCCACAAATTACATAGCTAGCCTTTTTAACTATTATCATGATATCATAGAAACTGTTCAAATGTTTGCAGAATTTGTTTTTACTCAACTAATTATGTATCCGCATACACCTATTGCGATATGCAAACATTCAATCCAAATGCATTCTGAAATCCAAAAATCCATAGATATAGAAAGGACATCCAATCATGACCCAAGATTATAAGACATTGTTACAACCAGTGACCCTACCCAACGGTCTAGTCCTCGAAAACCGCTTTGCCCTATCGCCAATCGTGACTAATTCATCCACTCAAGAAGGCTTCATCACCCAAGAAGACCTCGATTACGCCAACCGTCGCGCTAAATCAGCCCCTATCCAAGTGACCGGCGCTGCATACATCGAATCCTACGGTCAACTATTTGAATATGGTTTCTCCGTTGACGATGATCGTGCCATTCCAGGTCTTAGCAAAATGGCTACCGCTATGCAAGCTGATGGCGCTAAAGCCATTCTACAATTAACCCATGCTGGACGTTTTGCCAACCAAGCAATCCTGGACTACTACACAGTTTATGGCCCAAGTCCGCAGCGCTTGCATACGCCAATCGACCACCAAGTTTTAGAAATGTCACCACGTAAAATCAAGCAAGTCATTCGTCAATACGGGGACGCCGCTCGCCGTGCGATTAAAGCAGGTTTTGCTGGGGTGGAAATTTCAGCGGCTCAACGTTTATTAATGCAGACTTTCTTCTCTCCTTATTCAAACCAGCGGACAGATGAATATGGTCCACAAAGCTTAGAGAACCGGGCCCGCTTTGGCCTCGAAGTCTTTAAAGAAGTACAAAAAGTGATCAATGAAGAAGCGCCAAGTGATTTTATCCTTGGTTTTAGAGGCACGCCTGAAGAAACGCGCGGCACGGAAATCGGCTATACTGTTGAAGAATTTAACCAATGGGTGGACTGGATCATTGAAGTGGCCGATCTAGATTACCTCGCTATTGCCTCTTGGGGTCAAAACATTTTCCAACATACTGTACGTGCTGAAGGTCAATACTATGGTCAGCCAGTCAATAAAATTGTTCATGACCATTTAAATGGTCGCGTTGTCATGATGGCAACTGGTGGGATCAATTCACCTGAAAAAGCCATGGAAGCTATCCAATATGCAGATATGGTTGGGATGTCATCGCCTTTTATTACAGAACCGGATTTTGTCAATAAATTAACAGCCGGCAAAGCTGATGAAATTGACTTACAATTAACCAACAAAGATATCGATGACCTTGCTATACCAAAAGCAGCCTTTAAAGACATCGTCCGCATGATGGACTACGGCAAAGGCTTACCACAAGAAGCCCGCGACAAATTACGTGAACACGAAAAAAATTACGATTCAAAATAACATTTAAAAATATAATGATCTAAATATTTAAAGATCTAAAGATATGCCTTCGACTTTAGCTTTCTCTTTCATTGCCTTAGTTGCGAGAACGGTATATGTTGCGTCTAAACACGCTGTATCTGCTATGACGAAATCAACAGCCTTCATGCATACCAACAACAAAATTCGTGTTAACGGGATTGCCCTAGGTGCCATCGCTACAAATATTACCTCAACAATGACCAACTTAAGTGACTTTGGGAACGCCCGGATTGGTGCCGTCAGCGCCTTAAACCAAGGCGTTGGTCAACCCGAAGATATCGCCAATGCCGCAGTATTCATGGCATCAGATGATGCTAAATTTATCAACGGTGATATTATCACTGTAGATGGTGGCTTCACGGCACCACTCTAAAATAAAAAAAATTCCGTAAAAAAGCTGGTCCTCATTTTTCTGAGGGCCAGCTTTTTTTGTTTTTATTTCCTTATTTATCGATCATTTCGCAATAGTTGATTATGAGTTTGGTCGATTAATACTGCGCCAAGCGGTGCGGTGACTAAGATGGCAACGACTGAGATGGTTAAAATGATTTGACCACTCGGTAATCCCATCGCTAAGGGCACAGCGCCTATGGCTGCTTGTACTGTGGCTTTTGGAATGTAGGCGAAGACGGCGAATGCTTTTTCCTCTTTGTTTAATTGAGTGCCCAAAACAGATAAAAGTACGCCAAGTCCTCTAAATAGCAACAGCAAGAGCATTAACACTACTGCAAGGAGGCCTGAATCTTTGACGGATTCGATGGACATACTGGCACCAACTAACACAAATAGGATAATTTCAAAGACTTGCCATAAATGATTAAACCCTACTTGAACAGATTTGGCTTGAACTGGATTGACGCGAAGCATCATAAAGCCCATTGCCATCACAGCAAGTAAGGCTGAGAAGCCAATTGGCCCTGTCATGCCTTTTTCAACCCCATCAAATAACATGGCCATCCCAAAGGTTAAGATGACTGGGTATCCACCTGATAATTGATATTTTTCAATGGCTAGTGACAGTAGCCAACCTACTAATAATCCCCCAGCGATGCCTAATATGATAGAAGTTGGTATAGATATCACGCTTACCCAATGGAATTCACCGGTTTCAGCAAGGGCTGTTAAGGCAGTGAATATGATGATGACGAAGATATCATCCATAGAGGAGCCCGCCAGAATCATTTGCGGTACCCCTTTTTTCTTACCATATCCCTTATCCATTAAATCTAACATGCGGGCAACGACGACGGCCGGTGATGTGGCTGCGATAATAGTCCCTAAGATAGCTGCAGATAAGTATGACATCCCAAAGAATATTGGTGCCAAAATGATTGTCCCGATGATTTCTAGGGTAGCTGGTAGGAAGCTCATGAAGATGGCTGGGCGCCCTACTTTCTTCAAGTCCTGCAAATCGATATTTAAACCCGCTCTAAGTAAGATGATCATCAAGGCAATCCGTCTTAAATCACTGGATATGTCCAATGCACTTTGATCAATTAGATTGAAAAATGACGGCCCCATGATTAAGCCTGCGATGATGTAGCCGATTAAACTAGGTAAATTCATTGCACTCAACAAGCGCCCCAATAAATACCCCACAATAATGATAAAACCTAACGATAGTAACATAATTTCCTCCTTTTGCAGGCACAAAAAAAGCCGATACGCCTGCAGTTTTACTTGCAGAAGTCATCAGCTTTTCAGCGGTTCGGTATGGGATGGCCTAAAATCACCATCTACTTGACCAGGGAGAACCTCATTCCCTTTTTTTATGCTCCCTAAGCATACGCTTTTTTTCTGAAAAATACAAGGTATAAAATACACATATTCTTCTTATTATAGAACGCCATCAGCCTTCACATGCCTATTATAGCTTTAAAAGCAGTGGACCCAGAATTAGCCGAGGTCTAATTCTTTGTCTGACAATTAGTGCTTTTTCAGAAAGGAAATTACCTGTTAATTCGCCAATCATTAAAAGGGTAATTGCCCTTTACGACAAATTATAAAAATAGTGAAATCATCATAAATACAAAAATGAATCAACCAGACATTTTCGCTTGTTATTAAAGAATTTGAGGTGTATTTTCTTGCTATAGTTTTCACCTGGGCGTATAGTATAGGTAAGCCTAAAAATGAAGAACAGTATCCTTGAAAGGATGGAGAAAGATGGCTAAATTAGTATTTATCCGCCACGGACAAAGTGAATTGAATTTACAAAATGTGTTTACTGGATGGTTAGATCCGGCTTTAAGTCCTCTGGGGGTGGAGGAAGCTAAGGCTGCTGGTCTAGCGCTTAAAGAAGAAGGTTTAACTTTTGATGTTGTACACACTTCCCTACTAGCACGTGCGATTCAAACAAGTTTTTATACGCTTGATAATTTAGACCAACTTTACTTACCAGTCCACAAACATTGGCGGTTAAACGAACGTCATTACGGTGCGCTTCAAGGATTGAATAAGGCAGAAACGGCTGCTATTCACGGTGAAGACCAAGTGCATATCTGGCGCCGTTCTTATGATGTTCGCCCGCCTCAAGCGAATGCCAATACTTTTGACCGCCGCTACCAAGACCTTGATATCGACCATTTATTAGCTGGAGAAAGCTTAAAAGATACCTTAAATCGGACCATGCCTTATTGGGAAGACCATATTGCAGCTGATTTAAAAGAAGGCAAAAATGTCCTCGTTGTCGCTCATGGTAACAGTTTGCGGTCATTAACCAAATACTTGGAGGGTATTTCTGATGAAGATATTCCTGACTTAGAAATTGCAACCGGTGAACCCATTATTTATGACGTTGACGAAAACCTTCATATTTCAAACAAAAAAATCTTAACGAAACATATCGCCAAATAATATGTAATCATATGCAAATAAATAGCTTAGAAGTCGGGAACAATGCATTCCTCGACTTCTAAGCTATTTTTCTTCTTTCAATTTTTCTTCTTTAAATTGTGTTTCATAAGCTTGCGTTAACTCAGCCAATTCATCTGGCAATGGCCATTGTGGTGGTTGACCGTTCATGATTTGCACGAATACATTTAAGCAATTATGCCAACCGGTAGCCGTCTGCACTACCCAGGCAAGATCTGAAAATGTATGGTTAAAATGTAATTTAGCACCAGATGCCGTTTCAGAAATCTCCATGCGTATCACATCGCGGCCATCTTCGATAAACTCAAAACCATCTTCAAGTGAAAATTTAGTAATCACACCTTGGTAAAGATTCCCTTCGCCATCGTCAAATTTGATCAATCCGCCCACTTGGCCATCCATTTCCCCTGTTGCGAATGGATACCATTTTGAAAAAATGATTGGATCAGTCAATGCGTTGAATACCGCCTCTTTTGACTGGTAGAAGTCCCTTTCAAAGTATAGTGTATACGAACTTTCGTTTTCAATTAATTGCCCAAATAACATCGTGTTTCCTTTCTCTTATGCTAAATCTAATAGCCTTTGGATATCAATATTCTTATCTGCATCATGACTTGAATCTGTGCTGGATTTTGCTGTAACGCGCCAATATTTGCCGGCACAATTTGCTATGATAAACCATATCTGTCTTTTACCCAACCATACTGCTCAGCTTCAGAAATAGCGGATAGTTTTCACAGTAATAATCTATTTCATCCTGACTCTAGCAATTATGCATCAAAGATATCACTTCATTAAAACGGAAATATGGACCGCCATCCAAAGCGATATAAGGTTGGTTATTTAAAATGAACTCGGCCGTAATAACTTTACCTAATATACTCTCAAAATGTTCAGCTAAACTGGCATCCGGATAATATTCAATGCGCTAAATTTCTGAATTCGGAATCAAATATCCATAGAAGCGAACCGCCTCTTCACAATCGCCGTCACTAAATCATACACAAGGTACAATACTCCCTATTGGGTATTGATCAATCATACGTCACTAATACCTATATAGTTTACCACAAGAAAGTGAAATTTCGAACAGTCTATCATAGTTAGGCCTATCCCTCATAAAAAAAAGAATCCAGCCATTACACTGAATCCTTTTTAGTAAATCTATTTAGGATGTGTTGTTTTTTTATCTTTTTTGTAGATGGCATCGACGATGACGGCGATAGCGTTATCACCTGATACATTTGTTGCGGTACCAAATGAGTCTTGTGTGATGTATAAAGAAATGGCTAATTGGTTGAAGGCTTCTGTTAGACCAACCATTGGTAAGAAAGGTAAGGCTGACATGATAGCCCCGCCTGGTGCACCTGGTGCAGCGACCATAGCGATCCCTAACATCATGATGAAACCAGCCATTGTACCAATTGAGATTGGCATTGAGTACATCATTAAGATGGCTGTCACACAAGATGTGATGGTAATCATTGAGCCAGCTACATGGATAGTGGCGCATAGTGGCACAACGAAGTTAGCTATTTGCTCGGAGACGCCATTTTTCCTTGCAATTTCTACGTTTGTTGGAATGGTTGCGGCAGATGATTGGGTACCAGCGGCTGTTAACCAACCTGGAATTTGGTTTTTCATTAATTGAATTGGATTCTTGCCGACATAAGCACCAACCACACTGAATATGATTGTTAGGTATAGCAGGTGCAAAACAATAGCGGTTAGTAATACGCGCCAGAATACTGACATAACGGCAAATACTGAACCTGAATATGACATATCCGCAAAATTGAAGAAGATATAGAATGGCAGGAATGGAATCACGACTGTTTGTAAGGTTAAATCGATGACCTTACCGAAGTCTGTAAAGACGTTTGCCAAGGCTTCACCATGTCCGCGAGCTCGTAGCCAAGAAATCCCCAAACCTAACATAAAGGCAAAGATGATGGCTGTGGTAACTGAAAACATGGGTTCTAGACCAATTGAGAATAAGGCGGTTGCCCCTTCACCTGATTCCTGAATAGTATTTGCCAAGTCGGAGGTGATAAACATTGGGAATATATTGCTGGCAACGATGTAAGCTAGGATACCGGCAATGATTGTTGACCCGTAGGAAATGGCTACGGTGATCCCTAAAAGTTTACCCGCACCTTCTGCTAGTTCGGCGATACCTGGAATAATCAGGCCGACGATCATCAATGGAATGATAAAGGCCAGGAACTCGGAGAATAGTCCGGATAATGTTTTTAATACTTGGAAGAAAATTTCTGGTAGAAAACCAAATTGGCCAACAATGATTCCTAATATAATTGCAATTACTAATTTCAAGGCTAGCGGTATTTTAAACCCCTTCTTTGCCATATGAACAACTCCTCTAAATCATTTCTATCTCAAAAAGAAAAAAGTCCCAAATCAACTTGGGGCTTAACTTATTATTATGAGATTACTGCTTCTATTTTAACAGACTTTTAATGAAACACACTAGGTAATTTCGCTAAAATTGCATTCGCTTCTTGCCATTTCGGAAAATATTGGTCCATTAGCTGGTAGAACCGCTTGGTATGGTTGGTTTCTAGTAAATGGACTAATTCGTGAACAACGACTGATTCTAGGCAAATTAACGGTGCGGCGACCAAGCTTAAACTAATCCAGATGCGTTTCTTCTGGATATTGCAGGTTCCCCATCTGGTTTTCATTTGCTTGACCCGAAATTCATTGGCCCATACGTCCATATGTGCCATCATTTTAGGCCCGGTAATCGCTAATTGTTCTTTCAACTCTTGTCTGTAGAAGGCTATCAAGACTTGTGCCCGCTCATCCTGGTCCATTCCTGGTTTGACAGTTAAAACTAGCTGGTCATCCACTAATTGGCAAGATGTTGGCCCCGGTTTTTCAATGACTAGTAAAGGATAGGATTGGCCCCATAAATAATGGTTTTCACCAGTTTCATAGTGTTTGACTTGGTCTTGATAGCGGTTTTGGATATCCGCCTGCATCCGCTCAATTTGTGCTAAGTTATTTTCCACGAAGGCGACAATAGCGGCTTTACTGGCATATTTAGGTGCTGAAATACGCAGGTCCCCATGCGGCGGGACGGCTTTTAAGGTCAAATTTTTATAGTTGGCCTGCTTGGTTACTTGAACGGGATAGCCCGCAATGGTCATATCAAGTTTAATAACTGGCACCTCCTCTCGCGATTTTATGGCAAAATGACTACCTTATTCACTCTTGTTAATTTCTGCAATGAGGTTATCGTAATTGACTGTGGCGTTCATGAAAGCTGCATCATCCGTTGCGAAATGCTGGTGGAAGTCGGTGACGGTTTGGACGGATACGTCTGCATGATTAATCGTGTAATCAATGATGTGGCCACCAAAGTTCTTGTCTTCACTGATAAAATGGCAATGAAAACCTTGTTTAACTACACCTTCAAATAGGTAAGGACCGTAAATCCCGATGCAAGTGCCCTTGACGTTTTCTTGCTTGAATTCGGGTTGCTTGCGACTGGCTTCGATAAAGCGTGGGAAAGGTTCTTCAACGCGCGGAATGACTCGGGTATGCATGAAATCAAAAGACCCTTCGATGCGGATGACTGAAAATGTCGATAAGGATTTCAATTTCCCTTTTAGGAACTGATGCCATTCATCTAGGGTAAATAATTCATTTATCGTGAAGGTTTGATCAGGGGTAAAGTCAGTCACAGCGGCATACGGCACGGTTTCATCCCCTTTTAAAACGATTAATTTGCCATTTTCCTTGGCTTGGTATGCCTTACCGTCAATCACGATCAATTCCCCATCTAAATGGTCCATGGTGCCAATCCCATAGTTACCCTCTTTTAATAAGGATTCTATGGTTATCGACCCATCGAAAAAGCCCGCCATTAAGTCACCTAATGTTTGATGTTGAAATAGTTTCGCCATATCTGTCTCCCCGTATCGTTTTCTGTGCACAGTTCATTTTCATTTTATTTAAACGATGGCACTTCTTGTCATGTCCATACTACCTTTTTTACCCTCGTCTCGCAAGCTATTGCGGGGGTGCCAGCTTGAAATTGTTGACCCTTTTTCCTATACTTACTAGTACTTACGAGACAAAAAATTTGAGAGGAGTGGTTGGATGATTTCGCACGAGTTGCCTTTGATGCCGATTGGCGAGGATGAGAAGCGGTGGATGGCGGAAATTACTGGTGATGATGAGACGTTTGTCTTGAAGCGGGATTTTCAGCCTGAGATCCGGCCCGGCGTATGGGAAATTTATGACGGTTGGTACCAAATTCACGGCCAATTTCCTGGCATTTCACCCTTTGAGAAGGAATATGTCCTCGTGCAAAATGGGCAAATGACGCGCCACCTTGACTTTCGCTATATGATCAGTGCCCTACCAAAAATTAAGGCCTACGAAGACCAGCGAAAAGAACGGTTAGCATACCAAATCACCAAAGTCCTAGATGAAATCTACGAAGAAGTGCCCTACGACGGGGTTTCAGACGCCATTCTAAGCCAAAAAGAGGACATGTCGATGGTGGAAACATCTAGCGAATTGGTCAAAGGGCTAGCCAACATCTTGAAGCAAAAAGACGACATCATCAAAAAATACCAGACATATTACGACCAAGCAGAAGACTTGTGGTAGATAGATAGGAGCTGCGACAAAAGTCGCTGCTCTAATCTTCCAAAGGTTCCTTTCTTGGTGTCGGCTCTTACACCTTAAAAAGCCGAACAATTACCGGAAGTAATTGGCGTATTTTGGAAACCATCGAAAGAGTTTGACTTTTGTGGGACAGCCGACGAAACGGCGAATTAATTTATGCTGATTTTCGCTCGTCCCACGCTCCCAAGAAGCATAGGGGTGGCTGAAATAGACATCAGCTACATCTTGCAGAGCATCGTGTAGCCCCGAAAACTCCGAGCCATTGTCGGAGGTCACGGTCTTAAATAATTGATCGAAGTTAGCGCCAGCCCGTTCTCTTAGATGTTGAACCGCTTGGTCCACCGATTCGGTGTCCTTCCCGTTCAACTTTAGGATGACTTCAAAGCGTGTCTGCCGTTCAGCCAGCGTCAGCAGCACGGCATCCGGCTTGGTCTGTTTCCCAAGACTGTGTCAATTGCCCAATGACCGAATGTTTCCCGGGTTTCAACTTCTTTAGAGCGTTCTTCAATTGATGTCCCGAGAACACGCTTGTTGGGACGGTGTCCTGGGCGGCCCGCTTTGATTTTACGGGATAGTTTTTCAAGCAAGTCCATGTTCTTTGTTCGCATGATTCCGCGGTCAATCCATTGATAAAGAGCAGTTGTTCCAGGAATGATGGCACAATCGAACAGCGCGTGTTTTCTGGCAAATCCGACTACGACGTCCGGCGACCATTTTTCATTTAACATTTTGTCATCTGCCCAGTCAATGAAGGCATTTGTGTTCGCCCATTTGGGGCGTCTGCCACAGTTCAGTCGTTGATTTTCATAGAAGGCCTGTCCTGCATCAGCGTCATAAACAGAATAGTAGGTGTCATACACTTTTCCATTTTGGAGCTGAACCCAAAAGGAATCCGGGCAGTTGTCGAGCAACAATTTGAAGTTGCCAGACAGATTCTGGATGCGGGGCTTGTGCCAATCATTGAACCTGAAGTCAACATCTATAGTGAGAAAAAAGATGAAGTGGAGACTATTCTGAAAGAAGAATTGCTGCGGAATCTGGATACCTTACACGAAGACGATCATGTTATGTTGAAGTTGACAATTCCTACTGTGGCTAATACTTATAAAGAAACCATTGACCATCTAAATGATCTTCGGGTCGTGGCCCTTTCCGGCGGTTATTCAAGGGATGAGGCAAACGTAAAACTGAAAGAAAATGATGGTTTGATCGCCAGCTTCTCCCGTGCTCTCTCCCAAGACCTGAACGTCAACCAGACCGATGAGGAATTTAACACCGCATTAAAGGATGCAATTGATAGCATTTTTGATGCTTCCGTAAATAAAAAGGCTTAGAAAGACAGAAGTAGAATGCTGTGACGATCATTTTTAAGAGGATTTACAGATGTAAAATGAATATAAGGAAAAATACCTCCTTCACGAAAGGCTTAGCAGTTGATTACGTGAAGGAGGTATTTTTGACAGCAGGAATCGCTCGGCCTTCCCACTTTTCCATTCCATTTGATCTAAAAGAAACATAAAATACTTTTCTGAAGGTTATCTTTCATATCGATGTTTCCTTTTTTAATCAGAGACGGCAAATCAAAACCCTTCTCTTGCCTATTCATGGCAGGTAGCACAGGCAACAAAAATGCCTGCGACATATTTGTTGATTCTGCTATGAAATAGTTCTTGACGAATCGTTTTTTCGTCCCTAGAATGTATGGACGTATCACTGACAAAGGTCATTTAGGAGAATTAGAAAACATGGAAAAAACGGAATTGAAAAAAAGTATCAGCGGCTTGACTGCGCTGACAGTATTAGTGGGTACTGTAATTGGAGCGGGGGTCTTCTTTAAGCCTACAGCGGTGTATTCTGCTAGCGGGGCTCCGGGTGTTGGGCTGTTGGCTTGGTTTGTTGCCGGTATCATTACCATCACTGGTGGTCTGACTGTTGCTGAAATTGGCACGATTTACTCGGAATCGGGCGGATTAATGCTGTATATGGAAAAAGTATATGGAAAGATTTGGGGGTTTCTGGCTGGATGGGCACAGATGATTGTTTATTTCCCAGCAAACTTTGCGGCTTTGGCCATTATCTTTGCGACGCAAGTTATCAATCTTTTCGGGTTAAGCGATCAATTGATCATTCCCATTGCGATTGGGACCGCCCTCTTTATAGCCCTCATGAATTTTATGGGAACGAAGCACGGCAGCAGGATTCAAAATGTCGCTACTTTCCTGAAACTTATTCCTCTTTTTATTATCATTATTGCTGGGTTACTTTATCCTGGAGGAGGTCAACAGAGCCTTATGCCTTTTGTTTCAGAAGACCATTCTTTCCTGACTGCTCTTAGCTCAGCACTGGTTGCCACCCTTTTTGCTTATGATGGTTGGATGAACGTGGGGACGTTGGCGGGAGAGATGAAAAATCCCGGGAAGACATTGCCTCGTGTGATTGTCGGCGGACTCTCCATCGTGATGGCCGTTTATCTTGCAATCAATGTTGCCTATCTTTTTGTAGTCGATAGCGCTACTCTTGCAGGTACTGCTACCCCTGCAGCAGCTGTTGCTTCTAAACTGTTTCCAGGTATTGGCGGCAAATTAATCACGGTGGGAATTTTAATCTCTGTTTTTGGTGCAATGAATGGCTACTTCATTTCTGCTATGCGCATTCCCTATGTACTGGCAAAAAGAGGATTGCTTCCTTTTGCTGATTGGTTCGGTGTTTTGCATCCCAATACTTATGTCCCAATAAATGGCGGCATAATGATTGTTTCTATCTCTGTCGTGATGATGCTGTCCGGTTCGTTCAATCAACTGACTGATTTGATTGTATTCGTTATATGGATTTTCTCTACCATGACTTTCCTGGCAGTCATTATCCTGCGGAAAAGAAAACCCGCAATTGAGCGCTCTTACAAAGTGCCACTCTATCCCTTTATTCCGCTGATAGCAATTGCAGGAGGCTTGTTTATTTTAATGAGTACTTTGCTGACGCAGCCGCTCAACGCTTTATTGGGAATCGTCTTGACTCTGTTAGGTGTTCCTGTTTTCTTATATACTCAAAAAAATCAAAAAGCTCCCGTTTTAATTGAAGAAGAATAATATTGGCATAGATTATCGAACAAGCAGCCCCATATGGAAGCTGCTTGTTTTGCATTTTTTTGGGGTGGTTTATAGGGATTTGGGGAGGTTTGTATAGTACAGAACTTTTTTATGAGCTGTATCATACACATTTCCTAAAGAAATGAATGACGACGAGCAGTAATGATACGTTCGAAGAAAAAAATAGAAACAAGCTCCGAATTTTGGAGCTTGTCTCTATTTGAATGCTCTATTCAATTTTAAAAAGGCGCGTACTGACATGACTTTCTTTCATTTCCAAAAAGATAAATGTATCTTCTTTTTCTGGGAAAGCAAGACTCGATAATACTTTCAAACCATCATTGAAAAAGATTTCTACGGATGAAGTATCAACGAAGATATTCATCTTCAACTCTTTGTTTGGAAGGAATTTACTTTGACGTGTTGATTTTGTTTCATTCATCTTTCCAATCCCTACATTCGTGCGGTCTACTTCAACAAAACCTCGTTCTGAGTCAAAATCAACTTTTAAGTAGCGAGTCCGCTCTTTATTTGCCAAAAGATAGAGGATCCCTTGTTGATTTTCAGGAAGAAGAATTTCTAATTCATAAGCATTTTCATCTGGCTGGTGTAAAGTTACCAAACCATTTATTTTCTCTGCTTTTTCTTCAAGCAATCGTTTAGTTTTGTTCATTTCTTCTACAGGATATTGATATAATTGGTTTCCTTTTACTTTCAATTCCTTCACTAAATTTAAACAATTTGTCCAACCATCTTGGTAAACAGGATACTCATTTAATGAACGCGAAATAATATTCCTATTGCATGAGCAAGGAAAGTCTTTGGGATATATTTCTAAGCAACTAAATCGTGCAAAATCAACAATTTCAAGATAACTAATGCGGAATGCTATTCAAGAAAAAAGTTATCCCCCTCAAAAGCACAAGAAAAGTATCAGCAAAGAAAGAGAAAGAAGTGTGGTCGTAAACGCATACTTCTAGATAAAGAAATTCATTCTAGGGTAAAAAGACTCTATTTGGAAGAACAATGGTCTCCAGAGGAGATTAGTGCCCGAATTAGACTGGAAAGAAATCAGCAAGCTCTTAGTTATAATACGATTTATCGTGCAATATATCGCGGAGATTTTGATGAACCGAATCTTTCTCACGGCAATAAAGGTGCAATTCGTAAGTTAAATCATCGAGGTAAAACACGACACACAAAAAATTATCGAGAGCGCCGTGGAAAAATACCAATTTCGAATACGATTCATGAACGGCCATCTGCTGCCAATGAGCGCCTTGAGATTGGTCATTGGGAAGCTGATACTGTAGCCGGTAAAACAGATAGGGCTTATATTGTAACTCTAGTCGATCGTAGATCTCGTTTTTCCCTACTTGGTAAGGTTGAAAAGAAAATCTCTAAAAATGTGATTGATTGTATGATCAATCTACTAAGAAATGTAGGAGAAGATAAATGTAAAACCGTTACACCCGATAGAGGAAAAGAATTCTCCCAACATAGTCGAATAACGCTAGAATTAAATGGCACTAAAGTGTATTTTCCAGATCCACATGCTCCATGGCAACGTGGTACAAACGAAAATACTAATGGTTTATTACGAGAATATTCACCCAAAGGTGAAGATATTTCAGGTATTTTCAATAGTCAAATTCAAGAATGGGCGAATAAATTAAACACGCGACCACGGAAATGTCTAAATTGGAAAACCCCTTATGAAGTATTTTTTAATGAATCGTTGCACTTAATTTGACAACTGAAGATATATTTATTTCGACTATATATCTATTTCCATTTCGCTTCTGCTGTTGGTTCATAAGCAGCCATTTTCTCTAACAATACTTCTGGATCTCTTTCAACCAACAACATATCCCGGTATTGTTGATGCATAAATCCATGATCGACTTGGAAATCCAAAAAGTCCAACAAGCCATCATAGTAGTTATTCACATTCAAAATCCCGATTGGTTTATCGTGGTAGCCAACTTGCTTCCAAGAAATCACTTCAAACAACTCCTCCATGGTCCCTGGACCACCCGGCAAGGCCATAAAACCGTCAGATAATTCAATCATCTGTGCCTTCCGTTCGTGCATCCCTTGGACAACGAACAATTTAGTCAGGTCAGGATGTTGAATATTGTTATCCGCCAACTTCTGTGGCACAACGCCCATCACATCGCCGCCAAAAGCCAATGCGCCGTTCGCTACAGCAGCCATACAGCCCACATTTGACCCACCATAAACCAAAGTTCGCCCCGATTTAGCAATCACTTCACCGACTCTTGTCGCCATCTCCTCATAAACCGGATCATCCCCAACAGCCGACCCCAAATATACCGCAACACTTTCAAGTTCCATCCACAACACTCCTTCTTTCCCAATATTTTAGCCAAACCATCAGCATCTGACAAGTCCCTCCACCTGAAAAAGGGCGAAACGCATCTTGCTGGCATTCTCTATCAAGCACCCACATTGACTCACCCCACGCATCCTGTCATAATTTAAATAGAAGAGGTGGTTATATGACAACAATATTAGATAAAATTGCATACGAAAACTTACAAGACCAAGTAGTGGTGGATATCCGTGACAATACAACCTTCCGTCAAGGTCACTTGCCGAATAGTTTGAATGTCACAGCCAAGCAAAAAGACAAATACTGGGATAGCTTGGTCAAAAACAAAGAGAACCTTGTCATCCTTACAGATAGGGAAGAATCACTCGGTGACTTTGAAGACCTAGAGCCAAACGCTTATCTTCTTTTTGAAGATATCCCACAAGAAGTATTGGTGACAAGCGCGGAAATCACAGCAGCAGATTTCTTACAATTACCTGATGACAATGACTATATTTTATTAGACTTACGTCATCCAGATGAAATTACTCGCCCAGCACCAGAGAAAAACTTGGTCAATATTCCACTAGAAAAGCTAGCGGATAACTTAGAAAAAATTGATAGCGACAAAGATATTTACCTACTCTGTGGATCAGGCGGCCGCGCCACAGCAGGTGACGCCTACTTAACAGCACATGGCTACAACAAAACACATGTCATCGAAGGTGGCATCAAAGCAGTCATTCAAGCACAAGGGGAATAATTGTTTTGGCTGTATTTCAGTTTGCTATATTACTTTACTGAGAAGAATCTCCACTAATATTGTTAAAAAGATAGCGATCGCCAAGTCAGCGGTTACTATCTTTTTTATTTGAGTGATTGTTTTTCCGAAATTTGAATGGTTTTTTTATCGTATTTTTTTATACATTAGTGTATGATGGATATGCATTATATGTTATAGGGAGGAATAGGTCATGTTGAAAAGATTACCCATTCTATTATTAACAGGTTTGCTTTTAACTGGTTGTGCTGGAAATGAACAAGAAAATGGCGATGGGCCTCAAGAACAAGCCATTTCTAGTGAATTTTCAGAGGCTACCGATACTAATAGTGGTGAGGGTGCAAAAAGCACTGACCCAGATGAGGCTACTAAGGAAGAAAGAGATAATCAAGTAGCTAACTATTATATCGATCCTGAGACCTCAAGTGTATTGCCGGCCAATGAGGATGCGAACCCTAATGTTGTACTCGCCACTGTCGATGATGTACCAAGGAAATTACCCGAAACACCAACATCGTCAGTAGAGGAAGCACAAGCAATGGCCGATCGCGGCATTTACGGGATTTTCTTCGTCAACGGTATGTACTTACAAGGGGAAGATGGTGAAGAAGGTCGACAGGCATTAAAAGAGATTGCCGACATGGGCCATGTGATTGGTAACCATACGCTTACGCATTATAGTCTTGACCAAGTGCCTGACGAAGAAACCTTGCGTCACGAAATTATTGGTAACCAAGATATCATTGAAGAAGTTGTTGGTTATCGCCCACAATTCTTCCGTCCGCCACACGGTATTGGCATCCCAGAATTAGAGGGGATTTTAGAAGAAGAAAACATGGTGGCGATGAACTGGTCGTATGGTTTTGATTGGGACGAAAACTATTCAGACCCAGCGACGCTAGCAGATGTCATGGTGAACACTGAATTCTTATCTCCAGGCGCTAACTTACTCATGCATGACTTAACTTGGACCAACGAAGCGATGCCGGCCATACTAGACGGTATCCAAGTCAAAGGTTACGAATTTGTTGACGCCCGTGACATTGCCACCCGAGACGAAATGGCTAACTTATAATCTAACCACTCTTTTTTGACAAATATTTATACAAGCAAAAAGATAGTGTCTGTTTAAGTTAACATTCACTATTTTTTTGTATTGGTGATTAATTTGACTATATTGAGAAATTACCCATCATCATTAGCATTTATTTATATTCTGTAACTATTGAATGTATTCATGAATTACCTTAAAGCAGAGGACCTATCTATTAATCAACAAAAGTTACTAAATAGCGTTGAAGCTAGAGACTTCATGTTTTAATTAATCTTTTATTTCTTTTTTCTTTAACAGCACAATGTTTTCTAAATGTGCGGTATGAGGGAATTGGTCGATTGGTTGCACTTCTACGACTTCGTAGCCAAAGTCGAGTAACCAAACTAGGTCGGCTGCTAAACTTTTCGGTCCGCATGAGACGTAAACAATACGGTCGGTGCCGAATCGACCGATGGCACGCATGACTTTACCGCCCGCCCCGTTACGCGGTGGATCTAATAATAGTAGGTCTGGTTGTCCCCAAACATCCGGTAAAACCCGCAATCCTGTTCTGGCATCCGAGGCCATAAAGAAGGTATTGTCTAGGTTGTTATCCGCGGCATTTCGTTTGGCTGAGTTGATTGAGTTCTCTACGATTTCAATCCCTGCCAGTGATTTTGAAGCGGCTGCTAATGGTAATGAAAAAGTCCCGATGCCACAGAATAGGTCTAATACTTTCATATCCTCTTTGACTTGGGCCATGTCAATCGCTGTTTCGACCATCTTATTGGCTTGGACAGGATTTACTTGGAAGAAAGTATCTGGCCAAATACGGAATTTAAAACCTTGTAGTTCGTCGTTGATATAGTCACGACCGTGAATGAGATAGACATCATTGTCATACGAACGTTCGGTGCCCCCATTTTTCTTCAACCATTGGAAGGAAACGATCCGTGGTTGCGCGTTCAGTAGGCGTTGGGTAAGGTCTTCAATGGCTTCAGTATAAGCTTCCGGTGCTTCTAAAGCGTAAATGGCGACCATGATTTCTCCTGTTGCAAATGATTGACGCATCAATAGGTTGCATAGCAAACCTTCTTTAGTATCTTTATCCAAGCCTGGGAATTTGTAGTCTTTCTGCCATTTGGAGACAACTTTTTTTATGGCAATCATCTCTTCTGGTGCTAGGATGGAGTCTTCTAAGTCGATGACTTTGCGGTAATTTCCTTGTTGGTGCATACCTAGTGACCCGTCTACGCCAAAGGTTAATTCCATCTTATTGCGGTATCGGTAAGGATTGTCCATGCCGATGATGGGTTTGACTAAGTTGGTATCAAAGCCATCTTCTGCTAAATAACCCTTAATCAGATTTTCTTTGTGGGTTAGCTGGTCTTCGTATTTCATAAATTGTAGGGGCGCGCCGGCAGCCATTTCTCGGTCTACTGGCATATCCAAATTCCGCATGGGACTAGGTTCCAGCAATTCGTCAAATGATAGACTGGCTTTATGACGTCCTTTGGCGTTGGGCACAGTCACGCGAACTTTGTCTCCTGGGACGACATTATCGATAAATAGTAGTAAATGTTTTCCGTGGGGGCCTTTTTCTGGCGGATGGATATAGCGCACAAACCCCACGCCTGTATGGTCCAGTTTCTCAACTGTTACCTCAAGAACTTCTGTTGGATATAGATCTTTCTTCAATGTTTCACACCTCTTCTGGCAATTGTCAAGAAATTATAACAGTTTATACGAAAAAAGACTAGGTTTCCCCAGCCTGATTTCTACTATTATCTACTATATATGGGACGGTAATTTATTCCCCGCGGTAGCGCATTTTCAACCCATTTAGGAAGTTACGTGCGTACCGGTCGCCACATGGTTTGTAGTTGCGGTGGCCTTCTTTACGTAAGACGGCACCTAATTCACTTTTAGTTAAACGGCCGCCAGCATCTTCCATGATCTCATGTAATTCTTCTGTAGTTAGTGACAGGGCAATCTTCATTTTCTTCAATAATAGATTGTTGGCATTGTCGTCAGTTAACTCTAGCTTTGGTTCCGGTGCCCCTTCACGGACGCCGCGCTGGGAAGTGATGATCCCATTTAAAAAGCGCTCAAAGCGTTCATTGTCTAAGACCTCTTCATACTCACGTTCATACTCGTCTTCTCCAGTACGGGTTGAAGTAGTGAAAGCACGTACTTGATCAGCGGTAACACTTGCCCCACCCATGTCGAAAATTTTTACAACATCTTCATCTTTGATATCTAAAGCATAACGCAGGCGCGTTAGTCGGTCATTATTATTCATTTTATCTCAACCTCTCTCAATATTTATTATAACAGATTAACCATCACGGCGGGCATCTGCTTCAGTAATTTCACGGATTGGTTTACAAGGGTTTCCAACTGCAATCATATTTGCTGGGATATCTTTTGTGACAACTGAACCGCCACCAATGACAGCCCCGTCCCCAATCGTTACACCCGGCATGACTTTCACACCACCACCAAACCAGACGTTGCTACCAACTGTGATGGGTTTGGCGTACTCTAAACCTTTGTTGCGACGGTCTGCATCTAGTGGGTGGCCGGCTGTATAAAAACCGCAGTCTGGTGCGATAAATACATTATCTCCGAAAGTAACTTTAGCTCCGTCTAGAATGACTAAATTGTGGTTGGCATAAAAGTTTTCCCCGACTTCAATGTTGAACCCATAATCACAATAAAATGGCCCTGCAATTTCAAATCTCTCGCCCGTTTTGCCTAGTAACTGGCGGATAATGTCTTGACGCTTAGCTTCTTCTTTAGGACGGGCATGATTGAAGTCGTAGCACAATTCCTTGGCGTCCGCTCTAGCGTCAATTAATTCTTGGTCGTAGTTGGCATCATAAATCAGCCCAGCTGACATCTTGTCTTTTTCGCTTGTCATCGATTAAAACTCCTTATATCATTAACCTATTTCTTATTGTTTAGTATAACAAAGTCTATTTATAAGAAGAAATAACTATCATCTTAATCATTTACAAATTTGTCTAGATTGAATGACGCGCTTAACGTGCTGATTTCGTTAAAAAATTTAAGTTTTAAGTCTCATATTAAAAAGGCCAGGGCTAATTCCCGACCTTTCATGCTAACTTAATTCTTTTTATGGTGAAGATTATTTGCAATTATTGGTGCAAGGTTACTAGTAAAATTTGTGGCTTTTAAAATAAAATGACAAAATAACCATCTAAAGTATATCACCTTAGATGGTTAACTAACGCCTGTTATCCTATATCGTTTGAGCTTAAATCTCTATGCTCATTCAATTGTTTCCACCAGTAGGCACTCTTCTTCGGATATCTTTCTTGGGTATCAAAGTCGACATAGAATAAACCATACCGTTTGTTGTAACCGTTAGACCAAGAGAATACATCCATTAATGACCAGACAAAGTAACCGGCTACGTTAACACCTGCATCAATAGCTTCTGTACAAGCTATTAAATGCTTTCTGATGTAGTCTATCCGCGGGGTGTCATCGATTAAGTCAGTATTAAAATCATCTTTGTAGCCCATTCCATTTTCAGTGACATAGATTTTCTTATAATTTGGATACTCTTTTGCCACCCGAATCATTTGGTCTCTTAAGCCGTCTGGATAAATCAACCAATCCCAGTCATTTCTAGGAATGTCCATATCAAACATTTGCTCCCCGACACCGTGCAAGGCAAAGACGGATGTCCCCTTCTCACCAGTGCCGTTGTGGTGGATATCGTTGTCTCCGTCATATGCTCTGACAAAATTACTTTGATAATAGTTGATGCCTAAGAAATCATTTAAATCTTTCGCTGCATCTAAGTGAGCTAAATCTTCATCCGTGATCTGAATTTCACCACCATTAGCAGTTAAAATTTCATCTACACCAGCCATGATTTCATCCGTATAATAGCCTTTATAGGTTGCGTCTAGTAAAAATTTATTAGCCAATACATCATATAGGAATGCAGCGTGTTCATTTTCTTTTTTACCTTCATATGGATACTTGGTTTCTAGCGAATGAATAATCCCAATTTCACCATCATATTGCTTATCTTTGAATAACTTAATAGCTTTTGCATGGGCAACCATCATATTATGTTGGCCTTGCAGTGTTTTTGAAAAATCATAAGTAATTGCTGGTGGGAATTTTCCTACTAGATACTGCCCACTGGTTACTGGCCAAATTTCATTAAAGGTAATCCAGTAGCTGACTTCATCTTTATACTCTTCAAAACAGAAGGCTGCATATTTTACGAAACTATCAATCGTGTGTTGATTCAAGAAGTCTCCTTGACTATGCAAAGCATCCGGCGTATCAAAGTGGTGTAAGGTCACATAGGGTTCAACACCTCTAGCTCGTGCTTCTTTGAATAAATTATGGTAGAAGTCTACACCTGCCTGATTCGCCTCTGCATCATCGCCATTAGGAAAAATACGTGACCATGCGATAGAAACACGAATAGCATCAACACCAAACTCTTGTGATAATCTTAAATCTAATGGATATTTATTATAAAAATCACTCGCCGGATTGGCTTTAAATCGCCCTTGTTTCTCTAGATAATCATCCCAAGCAACTTTACCTTTTCCGTCTGCTGTTGTTGCACCCTCTGCTTGATAAGCAGCTGTTGCGCCACCCAATATAAAATCTTTAGGTAAATTCATCATAATCTCCTTTACTTTGTTCTAACTATTGGTCTTTACTTAATACAGTATCCACAAAATCTAATGCGGCTTTTGGATCACGGGTCAACGAGATATACTCTTTCCCTTTAGTTTTCACTAATTTTACATTTAAGCGGTCGGCATCTTCTTTAATATCATCATAGTTAGACACCACTTGAGGTGCTAATATGATTAAATCATAATTCCCCATAATTTCTTGGTGAGCGCCATAAGCACCGGCACCTGCTACAACTGGCACATCGTATTCTTTAGCCCCCTTGTTTAGGGCATTGGCTAATAGCCCACTGGTTCCTGCACCGGCACATAAGACCAAGACAGATACTTCATCTTTGATATGACTACCAGTTGAAACTTGACCGTCATTTCCACCAACTTCAGTTGCCTCAGCTTTAGTTTCTGCTTGTTCTTCAATAATTTCAGCATCATTACTCATTTCTTCTTTTAAAATTTGTTTATCATAAACTTTAAAGAACGGGTAGTAAATAATCGCATCTACTGCAATTAGTAAAGCCACTACAACAAATGATAATGGCGCAATCCCCGTCCCTAATATGATACCGATAGGGCCTGGTGTTGGCCAAGGTAGGAAATAAGAGAATCCATTCATTCCAATAACTTCTACAAAGAATTTAAATATCCAAACATTTAAAATAGGTGCTAAAACAAAAGGCACAAAGAAAACCGGATTCAATACCAATGGTCCACCAAACAGGATTGGCTCGTTCACACCAAAAGAGGTTGGAATAAATGACGCTTTCCCCACTGCTTTATTTTGTTTTGATTTGCCAAACCACATAAATAGGTAAGGTACGACAAACGTTGCACCTGTACCACCTAAGGTTGCAACGAAGTATTGCAAGCCAGGTGTAATAATATTGGCTGCGTGTTCCCCACCTTGAATTAAGGCCAAGTTGGCATCCATGTTTAAGAAGGCAATGGCTGTAATAGCAGGTTCAACAATTGAAGGCCCATGAATACCAATAAACCAGAAGAAAGATATAGCACCGTATATGATGGCAATGCCCACATAACCATCAGCTGCCGTAAACAAGGGTTGAAACATTTGTATTATAGCTTGTGCAAAACTTACACCTGTAAAGGCACGAATCGCAATGTCAATACCATAAGCGATGGCCACTGCAATAGCAAACGGGATAACGTCCGTAAATGCTTGAGAGATATTTGGGGGTACTTCCTCTGGCATCCGAATGGCAATGTCATTTTTCATACAGAAGTTATAGACTATTACGGTAATAAAGGCTGCGACAAAGGCCGCTAATAGCCCTGTTGTGCCGAGATAACCAGATGAGAATCCTGCCACAACTGCATCCCCTTCCCCCTGTGCAATTTCAGTTGATGAAAGGAATAGGAAGACAACAATCGCCGCAATCATGGTGGAAACCCGGTTTAACTGCTTGGTTGCTGGCAAACGTCTATTATAGGAATCTGTTAACGCCCTTGCTGTTGTTGCTGAAACGAGTAGCCCTAAAATCCCCATTGAGAAGGTATAGGGTTTTACAATGAAGGCAACAACTTCATCACTCCAGTAGAATCCCCACACATTTGGTACATAAGCAATCAGCATGAAGATACTTGAGAATAAGACGACAGGCATAGCGGATATAAAACCATCTTTAATCGCCCTTAAGTATATATTTCTAGATAGTTTCTCGAAAAATGGCTTCATCTTCTCAATCTGAGTAATCAATTGATCCATCATCTTAGTCACCTACTCTACGATATAGTTCGATAAAATCAGTTACAATCTCTTTTAACAACAAGGTCGTCATCAAGTGGTCTTGCCCGTGAACCATAATGAAACCTAATTCAATATTTTCACCACTCGCTTCTTTAGCTAGCATATCTGTTTGAGCATTATGCGCGTCTACTAAACTTTCATTGGCCTCACCAACCAAGCGTTCAGCTTCATCAAACTCACCGTTTCGTGCTTTGGATAAAGCTTCCACCAAAATTGACCGCGCTTCACCAGCATATGCGACAATTTCAAAACCTATCATAGTTGCTTCTTCTTTATTCATCACTGTTACCTCCGTTAATTGATTTTATTTACTTGCGACTAAATTACTGGCAATTTTACTTTCCCAAGACACCGCTGTTTCGTTCAATGTCTGATTCAATTCCTCAATATTGGCCACACCTTGCGTGCTCAACCATTCGCGGGCTGCAGCTTCTCCTTCATTAGCAAATACGGCAACCGACTCTTTCCAAGTAGCCCGGCCGCATAAAACCCCATTAAAGTCTGCGCCAGCTTCTTTGGCGAATACCAAGGTATCTCTAAATAATTGTGAACTTACGCCTGCACTTAAGTAGATATATGGCAACTCTGTCGCTTCATCTTGTGCTTTAAAGTAGCCTTTCGCTTCTTCGGCAGAGTAAACTGGTTCATCATCGGTAAATCCTTCAACAAAGTTCATATTTACAGGTACTTCCACTTTCAAGACATCTACGTCATATCTATCTTTAGAAAATTCTTTCATTGCTTCTAAGACTTTTCTTGGTTTAACTTTAGCGTATTCTTTCGATTTAGCATCTTCGATATCTTTATCATAGGTCAAGATTTCTAAGAAGTAAGGAATCTCTTCTGCCTTACATTCAGAACCAATCCGTTCAACAAAGGCTTGTTTTTGTTCATTAATTTCAACATCTTCATCTGCATCATAATATAGAAGGAATTTAACAGCATCTGCCCCTTCATCTTTAATTCGTCTAGCAGACCAGATTGGTAATAAATCTGGTAAACGACCGGGTTCTGAAGCATCATAACCTGTTTCTTCATAAGCTAACAACAAACCTGCAGAAGGCGCTTTCACTTTTGCCGCTGGTAAACCATATTCAGGATCTAATAAGATAGAAGATGCGTAGGGCGTTAATTCTTCAGAAATAGCTTCTTTGAATGTTTCGACCGCCTTTTGAATATCTTCTGTTTCCCCTGCTTGAGCGATCATTTTCTTCAATGAACCCCGTTGATCAATAGCTAGCGCAGAAATAAACCCTTCCTTAGTAGATAACTGTTTCAATTTATTTAACTTACCCTCTGATACGAATTTCATAATATCCTCCTTGTGGCCTTTTTGTTAATTTGTGTTGTTTTATGTTTCTTTTTGTTTAATTAGATACTATAACGCTTTCGCTTTGTAGTCAAGCCTTTTTATAATATTTTCATTTGATTCATTTATTTATTATGATTGTTATTGTTGATATTTGTTTATTTATGTTCTACAATGTGTTTGTAAATATAAAAATAAAATTTTGGAGGTTATATTATGAAAGTGTATCTTGGTGCTGACAAGGACGGAATGCAATTAAAAGAAGTCATTAAACAATACTTACAAACAAATAAGATTGATTTTGAAGATCTATCAGAAACACCTAGCGTGGATTTTGTAGAATCTACCACTAAGGTAGCCCAAAAAATTCTAGCAGATGACAATGCACGCGGTATTTTATTTGATCGTTATGGTGCTGGTTCATACATTTCTGCCACAAAAATTAAAGGGATTATTGCAGCTGAAGTTTCTGATGAACGGTCTGCTTATATGACTAGAGAACACAATAATTCAAAAATCATTACATTAGGTGAACAAATTGTGGGGCACGAACTAGGAGAAAACATTGTGGATGCCTTTCTATCTGCTGATTATGACGGTGGTCGCCACCAAATTCGTGTAGATATGTTAAACGCTATGTGCTAAGGGAATAGAATCGGAGGTAAAATTATGAAAATTGCAATTGGTTGCGACCACATCGTGACAGATATTAAAATTCGCGTATCAGATTACTTAGTAGAACAAGGTTATGAGGTAGTTGATGTAGGTACTCATAATCATGTGAGAACCCACTACCCTATCTTTGGGCGTAAAGTTGGTGAGGCAGTAACAAATGGTGAAGCTGATCTTGGTGTCGTGATTTGTGGTACTGGTGTTGGAATTTCAAATGCCGTCAACAAAGTGCCAGGCGTTCGTGCAGCTTTAGTAAGAGATATGACAACTGCCCAATATTCTAAAAGAGAATTGAACGCTAACGTGATCGCCTTCGGTGGCATGATTACTGGTGAATTATTAATGGAAGATATCATTTCTGCCTTTATCAAAGAGGACTATCAACCATCTGAGGAAAATAAAACCCTAATCAACAAAATTACCCACCTTGAATCAAGCAATCATTCTGATAATCCTGACTTATTTACTGAGTATCTTGAAAAATGGGACCGTGGCGAATACCACGATTAAGCGGTGAACATATGATTTTGACTGTAACCTTAAACCCTTCTGTTGATATCTCATACACCATCCCAAACCTACAGTTAGACATAACAAATAGAACTGACCAGGTGGGTAAGACAGCAGGTGGTAAGGGGATTAACGTGACTAGGGTCATTCACGAGTTAAATAAAGCCGTCACCGCCACTGGTTTTATCGGTGGACATTTAGGTGAAGGCATTGTCTCGGAATTAAATAAAAACGGTATCAAATCAGATTTCTTATCTATCGAAGGTGAAACCAGAAATTGCATTGCCATCTTACATGATGGTCAACAAACTGAAGTCTTAGAATCAGGTCCCACCATCACAGATAATGAAAATGCGGCCTTCTTAGCTCACTTCAAACAATCTGTTGACTATGCTGATGTCATTACCATTTCTGGGTCTTTACCTAAGGGCTTAGATGAAGATTACTATGTAAAACTGATTCAAATCGCCACTGATTTAGACAAGAAAACCGTGCTTGATACGTCCAAATCTAGTCTTTCAAGTGTACTAGAAAGTCCATTTAAACCTACTGTAATCAAACCCAATATTGAGGAATTGTCCGATTTATTAGGTGAAAAAGTGAGTGCAGATGCAGCCAATTTAAAAGTCGTATTAGCTGATGAATTATTTTCGGGGATTGAATGGATTGTCGTGTCTTTAGGGGGTAACGGTGCTTTTGCTAAACACGGGGACCGTTACTACAAGGTGTCAATTCCAAATATCAACGTGGTGAACCCAGTTGGCTCTGGTGACGCAACGGTGGCTGGTATCGCCAGTGCTTTAGAAGACAATTTGGATGATATTCCCCTCCTTAAACAGGCAATGACCACAGGTATGTTAAATACTATGGAGCGTATAACCGGTCATATTGATATCAATCATTTTGATGATCTATTTAATGGCGTGGTTGTAACCGAATATTAGTTTATTTTCTGCTCTTTTCAAGTATACTAGGTATTTGAGAAGAGCTTTATTTCGTTATATGATATATATAAGGCTTCTATTGCTAACCTAAACACCTATTATGATTAACCGGAAACGAGGTGAACTCAACAATGTTAAAAAAGAAAAGACATGAACTAATCTTAGATTTACTTAAACGAAACGGCACCGTATCCGTAACTGATATCGTTGACAAATTGAATGTATCAGATATGACTGTGCGACGAGACTTAACAGAACTAGAAGAAAGTGGTTCATTAAGACGGGTTCATGGGGGAGCCATTTCACTAGGCGACTATCCAAAAGAAGAACTATCTCATGACGCTAAAAAAGTCATTAATATCAGCGAGAAGAACCGTATCGCTGAAAAAGCGATTGAGCTAATTAATGACGGCGATATCATCTACATGGGCCCTGGTACCACCATGGAAATCATGGCTCAAAAGATGGAGCGGCAAGATTACGAGGTATACACCAACTGCCTACCGGTATTCAATACCCTGGCGGATAAAGACATTAATGTCTACCTACTCGGTGGTAAAATCAAGAAAAACACCCAAGCTTTTAATGGCTATATTACGCTGGCTGTACTGGAAAACCTAAAATTCCACAAGGCTTTCTTTTCTGCCAATGGGGTCATCAATAACAGCATTATGACTGCCACCCTGGAAGAAGGAAAAACGCAGGAACTGGCCCTGAATAATTCAACTGAAAGGTATCTATTACTCGATGCTTCTAAAGTTGGTAAAGAAGACTTCTTCACTTACTATTCTTTAAACGACGTAACTGCTGTAGTCATTAATAATGATGAAGATCATCGGTATGAACGTATCATTAATCATTCTAACATTCTACTAGTTTCTGACTACGAAAAAATCTCCAAGAATTAACCATTTAGTTAATTCTTGGAGATTTCTTTTCATTTTTTACACTTTTACAGTTTGTCTACTGTTGGTATACACGAATGCAACTGCTGTTAGTACGACATAGAAAGTAACTAAACCCATAAATACAACATTTTCACGCAAGAAGTCAATGGCCATCATGTGGACAAGTGTCGCAGTTGTACTCACTGCAAGTAGGCCCTTTGTCCATTTGCTGAAGGTAGATTGGCGTTTAGCTGTCATTTTGCCAGAAGCAGTTTGACCGATAAATGTGGCTACCGCATACGTTACAAGACCGATTACAGCAACGAAACCGGTGATGGCTACGGCTGATCCAGCTAATAAGTTGCCTAGACCAGTGAATGATAGGGCAACGTGACCAAGAATGGCCATCACTAAACCGATAATAGTTGTTGATGCTGCTTGTATCTGCGCGTCATGTTCTTTGGTCAAGATAGCTTGCAAGGTGCTCGCAATCATTAGGGCAAATACCATCAACCCCATAACTAGTCCCATTGAAATGGTTGTTGTGCCAAGTAAGCTGGCTACTAATGTGGCAAAAATACCCATGCCGATTACGGGGTAAAGTCCTTTTTTCATCATAATATCCTCCTAAAAATGTATAAATCAAGTAACAGTTGCCAATTATAAGAAGAACGGGTCGTCCATAATACCTGTTAAGCTTGTTGGATCTTGAACGTTGGTATCACGACCTTCTTCTGGTAGGTCATTGGCTGATGCTGGTTGCGCGGACTCAGTAGGGACGTTTAGGTCTTCAGCGCCTCGTGCATTGGCTTCGCGGTTAGCTTGGTCTGAGTCTCTAGGCGTTGGGGTTAGGTCAACGTCTTCGATGTCAATACCTAGTGCTTCTGCGACACCTTCCCCGTATCGAGGGTCAGCTTGGTAGCAGTTGTTGATATGACGGTGTTTAATTTGCAATGTCGCGTCGCCCATTGCACGTGCAGTATTTTCAAATAAAACTAACTGTTGTTCAGAAGTCATCCGGTTAAATAAAATACCTGGTTGAGTGTAATAGTCATGATCATCCCCGCGGAAATCGTAATAATCTACATCACCTGCATCCATCGGTGGTTCAGCCATATCTTTATGATCTTTCCAGTTACCATATGAATTTGGCTCAACATTGATTTGTCCACCACCATTTCCATCCATACGCCCTTGACCATCACGGCTATATGGGTGGAAATCTTTTACACCACGCGGATAGTTGACTGGGATTTGATGATAATTCACACCAATTCTGTAACGTTGTGCATCCGGATATGAGAATAAACGTGCTTGTAGCATTCTATCTGGTGAAACGCCGATACCAGGTACTAAGTTAGCTGGGTTAAAGGCTGCTTCTTCAACATCTTGGAAGTAGTTTTCTGGGTTTTTATTTAATTCCATTTCCCCTACTTCAACAAATGGGAAGTCTTCTTTTGGCCAAACTTTTGTTAAGTCAAACGGGTTGAAGCTGACTTGTTTGGCTTCTTCTTCAGTCATAATTTGGAAGTATAAGGTCCATTTTGGATATTGGCCAAATTCGATAGCGTCATACAGGTCACGTTGGTGTGATTCACGGTCTTCAGCAATCACGTGCGCGGCTTCTTGGTCAGTTAAATTTTGAATCCCTTGTTGTGAACGGAAGAAGAATTTCACCCATACACGTTCATTTTCCGCATTAATTAAACTGTAAGTATGTGACGAAAATCCATGCATATAGCGGTATGATGATGGGATACCACGGTCTGACATGGTAATTGTTACTTGATGTAAGGATTCAGGTAAAGAAGTCCAGAAGTCCCAGTTAGTATTTGAACTACGCATATTCGATTTAGGGTCACGTTTAATAGCGCGGTTTAAATCGATAAAATGTTTCGGTTCGCGTAAGAAGAATACGGGTGTATTGTTTCCAACTAAATCCCAGTTTCCTTGTTCAGTATAGAATTTAAGCGCAAATCCGCGAATATCACGTTCTGCATCAGCTGCCCCACGTTCACCGGCAACACTTGAGAAACGGGCAAACATTTCTGTTTCTTTCCCTACTTCAGAGAAAATATTGGCTTTTGTATATTTAGTCACGTCATGGGTTACCCTAAAAGTCCCATAAGCACCAGAACCTTTGGCATGCATACGACGTTCAGGAATCACTTCTCGAGAAAAATTCGCTAATTTCTCTTGTAGCCAAGTATCTTGCAATACACTAGGGCCGCGGCGACCTGCAGTCATGGTATCGTTGTTGTTGATAACAGGCGCACCTGCATCGGTGTGAAGTGCTGGATTATTTGGCACCACTTGGTTGCGACTTACGCTACTGTTGACTAGTCCGTTTTTAGACATTGGATTATTCAAAATAAAACCTCCTATTTTTTATCCTTTAAGGGTACCACTAGCTAGGAAACTACTCAAAATTTTTGCTTATTTTAAATTAATAAAAAACATTTATCAAATATAAATCCTTAATTAATGAATACTTACCCTTCCTATAGTAGCGAGTGACTAATTATAAAAGAACAATCATGTATAAAAAAAGCGTTCAAATGAACGCTTTTAAACTACTATTATTTATTTCCCTAACATATCATAACGACCTGTATGCAAGTGTCGAATGGTTTCACCACCTGGTAGTGGAGGTAAGCCTAATGAATCTTCACGAGAGAAAGCTTCTTTCAACCCTTCTGTCCATGAGACATAGTCCATGTTTTCTGGGCTAATTTCATGGAAGATTTCATCTCCACGGCCTTCTTGGATTTTGCGTCCGAATTGTGGATCTACTAGCGTACCGCGTCCGACAACAACGATATCTGTATAGTTTTCAACAGCATCTTTAGCACTTTCTTCGTCAAAGACGCCACCAACCGCTAACAATTTAGTTTGGTCATCTAATACGGCCTTGAATAATTCAGCGTATGATTTGTCCACCTCGTTTGGTGTAGAGTTGTAGCCTCCCCATAATGATAGGTGGATATAGTCGAGTTCATTTTTCACGATTTCAGAGACTAAGGCTGTAGCATCCCTGTAGTCGTAACCAACCACATCGCCGTGAATTTCTTCAGGGCTTAAACGGTAACCGACGATAAAATCACTTGGTGCTTGTTCAGCGACTACTCGTTTCACTTCTTTCACAACTGCTAATGGGAAGGCCATACGTTTCTCAAGGCTGCCACCCCATTGGTCGTTTCGCTGATTTGAAAAGGCTGAGAAAAATTGTTGCAATAGGTAGTGGTTAGCTCCGTGGATTTCAACCCCATCAAAACCGGCTTTTATCGCACGGGTCGTTGCCCGTCCAAAGTCTTTGATAATGTCGTCAATTTCTTGACCAGTTAATTCACGCACTGGATAAGATAAGAAATCGAAGTCAACGGCTGATGGTGCCACAACGTCTTGACCAGAAATCGCTTGACCTACTGCTGCTCGACCTGAGTGGTGGATTTGTAGGACAGCTTTGTTGCCGTCTTTCTTCATGGCCGTCGCTAATTTTGTTAGACCGTCCAAGTGGGCATCAGAATAAACCGCTAATTGTTCTGGATAGCCAGGATGGTAGGCGGGTCCCCCATTTTCACTGACATAATGGAATTCAGTGACGATTAAACCTCCTGCTTGTGACCGGGCACCGTAGTATTTCAAGGTGTCGTCACTCACAAATCCGTTGCGCTTACCCGATTGGGATTGCATGGGTGACATGGCTACCCGGTTATTTAAAACGGCTCCGTGACGTAGGGTTACTTTGTCCGTTAATTTGTTTGTCATTCTGCTAGCTCCTTTTGTACTTTTCTTCATCATTTATTTTCGACTGTCATATCGATAAAATTCGATATGTTTGGATTAAAATATAGGTTGCTTATTAGCTAGTTCCTATATTTCCTTATCTATAAACTTACTTAATTCCTGAATTGCTGCCTCATTGCGACGGTAGTATGTCCACTTACCAATCCGAGTTGGCGTCACCAAACCAGCCTTACTCATCATGGTTAAATAATGAGAAGTTGTAGACTGGGTTAACCCAAGCACCCGTTGAATTTCCCCCACACAAACCCCGTGTTCTGTCATATCAACATCCGTTTCATGGACGAAATAAGCCGTTGGATTCTTCAAATAGTGCATAATCAGTAAGCGGTGTTCATTTGCTAAAGCCTTAAAAATATCTATCGCCGCCAAATAATCACCTACCCCGTTTCCAAAATATAAATCTATCATATCGAGTTATTTCGATATGTAAAATAAATCGACTCAAACAAGCTATATTTTTTAATATTTTTTTATATTCATTTTGAATACAGGAAAATAGAGATAACAACCGTCGCTTTAAATCCTTAAAGGAGAATCGTTATGGACACATATTCCATATATGGCAACCTAGTCGCTAAACCTATTCATCAAATGCGAAAACGTCCAATTTTAAACACAAGCTTACTCATCAGTTAAAAGAAACTTTCCAAAAATACGCCGTCATACTGATTCTCCTTTCAGTATAACGGCGTATTTTAGTTTTTTCAGACTGACAGACATCAGTCATTTTGACAAGTCTTCTAGGAATTCGTCGCCCCAGTCACAAATTGCATAGACGACATTATCCAGTCTTTTACCAATATCCGTTAGCTTGTATTCAACTTTTGGTGGCAACTCTTGATAGACTATTCTTTCAATCACCTTGTCGCGTTCTAATTCTCTGAGTTGTCGAACGAGCATCCGTTGATTAATATCTGGCAACAAGCGCTCAAACTCGCTTAATCGTAGCACTTCCTTTTGCAATAAATGATAAATGATGGGAATCTTCCATTTACCACCGATAATCGATAGCGCCAAATCCTTTGTTGTATAGAATTCCTTGTTATTAAATTCGATAAGCATTGTATCCCTCCATTCAGACTTTTGAACTGAAGCATTATTAAAGATAACGCTATTAAAGATACCACAGTATGGTTAAGTTCAGAAAAAACTTTGCACCTTGGATATGAAAGTCACCTTTTATATATTTCATTAGGCAAAAAAGGCTGAGACATGATGATCTCAACCCCATTCTACCTTATTATGCTAACAAACTGTTACATATCTACATCTCTAAAGTTAGCTTCCACAAAGGCAGCTTCTTGATCATCGTCTGATAAGGCATAAGCTTCCCCAATATCCCCATCTTTGCTGTTCCACACGTAATTGTGGGCGTAAACGGCATTTGAGAAGTCCCCTTCATTCCAAGCGGTTAACACTTCAATGTAGAAAGGATAGTGTGCAGAGTCACTAAATGCTTCAGCTTGTTCAAGCATGATAGCGATTCTTTCTGGTGTGATTTCTAACGCACCCTGTTTCGAGTTGGCTTGAACTTTTTGATGGGTCATATAGTGGATGGCATTTAGAAATTGGCTTTCTTGAGTAATATCAATATGCAACCAAGAACCATATAATTCTCTACCCATTAAAACCTTAGTATCTGCTTCTTGAGCAAGCGCTTTTTCGATTTCTGAACCTTCATATTCTGCACTTTCATCTTCTGAATTCTCTGCTTCCTCAGATTCGCTCTCTTCTGATTCAGATGAAGCACTTGAGCTCGAACTAGAAGCTGTAGAACTTGTAGACGAGGCTACTGAACTTGACGCGGCGGTGGTACTCGATTCGCCTGATTCACTTACACTAAAGTAGACCACAGCAACAATCCCACCCGCTACTACTAATGCTAAAAAAATTAAAAATGCATTTAATACCTTTTTCAACGATACATCCTCCCAAAACTCTTTCTCTTCATCTATAAATTCTGTTAAATTGACATCCGTTCTCCCAACAAGATATCAGTATTCTCTAGAAAAATACCTATTTCCCGATTAAGCCAATAATGACTGTCCAAGCAGGTGCTTATTTCCAGTCAAATTTATGGCGTGTTACTTTCATCTAAACCCTCCCAAACTTTGCTTGCGAAATAATTTTAAAGCCCTCTTCATCCATTTTAATCACCTTATCATAAATGGCACCGTAATTTAACTTCTTTGCTTAATAAATACGAACTTCTTATCATTTGAGTGATCTAAGTCAAACTGATAACCGTCAGCATCGAATTTTTGAATATCTGTAAGATTTTTAATTTGATTGCTAGCTAAAAAGGCAACCATCTTACCACGCCCTTTTTTAGAAATGGTTGAATGTTTTTTCAATCCATCTATCTTATTTGGATCGTATTCGTAGAATTCAAAGTCGACCCAATGGTAGCGGTCTTGGTCTAGCATCCCTGAAAACTCCTGGCTCGCCAGATTTAAGACTGTCTCCCCCTTTTCAAAAAAGGCATTAAAATCACTTCCCCATAGGTTGCGCAAGTTTTGGCCGTCGACTTTAAGGGGTGTGTTGAAATCGAGTCTGTAGGGGCGGATGGGGTCGGTGGCTTTGACTGGGCCGTATAAGGCGGATAGGATGCGGAAATGTTGGTCTAAATAGCTTGCGATTTCTGGGTTTGCAGGGTCCACATCGATTTGACGGAAGGCGAGGCCGTTATAGAGGTCCAGAGCTTGGTAAGCAGGACCCGTATTTAATTGTCGGATATAGTCTTTGACTCGTGACACTTGTTGGTCAGAAATTTTGTAAAGTTTTTTCAACTGGTCGTCTGACTGGGCTTGTAGGGTTTGGATAATAGCTTGGGTAGTGACTGCATATATCGGTTTTTCTGTTGATATTTTATCTATTTTCATTTCTTTAGCAGGGGCAAAAATAATTTTCATTGTTCACTCGTCCTAACACTTATAATCTATGGTCCTAGTTTAGCTTATTTTATAACGATTAACCAAATGATTGCCATGTGTATTGTTAGCAACTTTTCATGAATTAAAGGGTTAACAAAAGTTGAATACTGAAATTTTAGCATTTTTAGCAATCCCCTTCCTTCAACTCAAGTCATTTTCAAATTTCCTTTTACTTTCAGCCACAAATTCCGTATACTAAAAAAGTAAAGTCAATTTCAATGACAAATGACAGCCATAAATTTTTAAGAAATCGAGGATTGTTTATGAGTGCGGTAGCCGCAAACTAAGTTATTCAAATCAGAAGTAAGATCGTTACCGGGACGGACATTTAGTCACCCGCTTTTCAACATGGTTTTATTTCTAACTTAGAAGGTGCCTACCTCACTTTACAAACATGCTGGATATTGGAATGCCCCTAGATGAACTAGGTCTATTTCCCTATCCCTCTTGATTTGAAGCTACGGTGTGCCCGTGGCTTCTTTTTATACCCACATATCATTGAAATACTGGGAGGTTCCCTTCAATTCGCCCTAAGTAAAATTGCCTATTGATGAGGAGACATATACATGAATCAAAACACCTATGAAAAATTACAATACGAGGCCTTTAAAGCCATGGTCCGTTCTTACTGTGTCAGCGAACTTGGTGGTCAATTAATCGACAAATTAACCCCGTCTACCAATCTTGACGTGGTCCAATTACGGCTAAAGGAAACATCAGAAGCCCGCGCCATTATTGATACCGGGTCATCCGTCCCCTTTATGGGGGTCACTAACCTAGACCACACCATGACCAAGTTAGACAAGGGGATTGTCCTGACCGCCAGCGAACTTTTCACGGTAGCTGAATTCCTGCGGGGTTGTCGTCGGATTGCCAGCTTTATGGACAAACACGCCTTCATCGCCCCTATCCTTGCCCAGTACGCCCAATCAATGACCGACCTCCGCCAGATTGAGGAGGAAATTCATTTTGCCATTAAAAATAATCAGGTAGATAGCGAGGCTAATCGTGATTTGAAACGGGCTCGCCACCATATACAAACAATCGAAGAGAAAATTAAGGATCGCCTAAACAAATTTCTGACTAGTGCTAGCAATAAGTCCTACATCCAGGAATTCGTCGTGGCCTACAAGAACGACCACTACACCATTCCCATCAAAGCTTCCTACAAAAATCAAGTTCAAGGAACAGTGATTGAATTGTCACAAAAGGGCACAACGGTTTTTGTTGAGCCTAGCATGGTCAGCAAATTATCCGCCGAGCTAGATGCCTTGCGTGCCGAGGAATCCATGCTTGAATACCAGATTTTAGCTGGTTTAACCGGTTTGATCGTTGAAAATACTCAACTGATTCGAGTTAATATTGAGTTAATCGCTCAGTACGACATGATCTTCGCCAAAGGAAAACACAGTCGCCATATTGAAGGCATTGCCCCCTCAACCAACGATTATGGCTACATCAACCTGGTAGACGCCAAGCACCCCCTATTAACAGGGCCAATCGTACCTTTGAATTTCACCATTGGAGACGACTACCGAAGCTTGGTCATTACCGGACCAAATGCCGGTGGGAAGACCATCGTCTTAAAAACGGTCGGGTTAGTGACCCTCGCTACCATGTCAGGTTGTCATATTGCCGCTAACCCTGAAACAGAAGTGGCTGTTTTTGACCAGACTTTCGTCGACCTTGGGGACAACCAAAGTCTTGAAAATGCCTTATCCACATTCTCATCGCATATGAAGAATTTATCGGATATTTTGCGCGTGGCCAACAACAATACTCTGTTGCTGTTTGATGAAATCGGCAGCGGGACTGAACCCAATGAAGGTGCCGCCCTAGCGATGGCCATTTTAGAAGCGTTTTACCTGAGGGGTGCGATTACCGTTGCCACCACCCATTACGGTGAAATCAAGGACTTTTCAGACCAGCATCCAGATTTTATGAATGCCGCCATGCAGTTCCAGAATGAAAGTCTAGAACCTACCTATAAATTATTGATGGGTCAAGCCGGTACCAGCAATGCCATGTGGATTTCCCGGAAAATGGCCGTTCCTGACCATATCTTGCAGCGAGCAGAAGGCTATCTAGTTGATAAAAACTACCAATTTGACCTGGTCAAAGACAGTAAAGTCAGAAAAGCCAAAGCCGATAAACCAGGAGACGATCTTTTCACTGACTACCAAAAAGGTGACCGAGTGACCCTACTTGAAACTGGCCAATCTGCTTTAATTTATTCAAAGGTGGATAAATACCATCAGGTAACAGTTTATGTTGCCGGTGAATATGTGGATATCCACATCCGCCGCCTACAATTAGACCAAAAAGCCAGCGACTTATACCCAGATGGTTACAATATAGACAATCTATTTGTGGATTACGCTACCCGTAAACGCAACCACGACATTGAACGCGGGTCGAAAAAAGCCCTGCGGAAAATCTATAAAGAGTTACGCCATAAGGATTAGTTTTAGGATTAAGTTAAGGTTCTAGTATCGGATTAAATAAGGATCGGGACGAAAATTGCCCACCACTTCCATTCTGGTTATTGAAAGCCGATTAAAAAAGCATTGCCTGAAATTTTGGGCAATGCTTTTTTTCGTTATTTTTACCAAATATTCCAGGGATAAGCCCCTGGCAAGGGTGATTCTACAGTGATTTGGGTCTTTTGAACAGGATGGGTTAAGGTCAGGCTATTAGCCCATAAAGCAATTTGTTGGCCCACTTTACTATATTGTGCACCATATTTTTGATCTCCCCAAATAGGCGTACCAATCCCTGCCAGTTGGACCCGAATTTGATGAGGGCGGCCGGTCTGTAATTGCACACTAACTAGACTGAGTCCGTCTTTGGATGCGATCACACTATAATATAGGACGGCCTTTTTTCCTTCTTTATGGTGCTCTGAAACAATTGACACTTTGTTCTTTTGCCGGTTTTTGTACAGGTAATCCACAAGACGGCCGCTAGCCTGTTTCGGTTTCCCATTGACCACCGCCATATAGGTCCGTTCTATCGCGTTCCGCCGAACCTGGTCAGATAATCTTGACGCAGCTTTTGAAGTCTTGGCGAATACCATTGCCCCACCAACCGGTCGGTCTAGTCGATGTACTAATCCTAAATAGACATTGCCCGGCTTTTGATAGCGGTATTTGATATCCTCTTTTAGGTGGGTAAGTAAGTCTTTATCCCCACTTTGGTCTCCTTGAACTGGTATATTTACTGGTTTTTGAACCAATAATAAATGATTATCCTCATATAAAATTGGCACGTCCATTGCTTCTACTCCTTTTCAAACATAGTGGCCCTACCATAGCATATTCCCAACCTTTACTCTAATTTGGTCAGTTTTCTCTATGATATTGGCCTATATATTTTTATCTGAAAAGGCGAAAACAGGCCCCAAACGGATCTTTTGACACCTGTTCTTTGCGATACATATTTGTACTTTAGATATGAACTTATTTCCCCGCTTGTAACTGTCCTTTGTCGATAATTCGACTATCTAAAAACCAGTATTGGTGGGGATCACCTTTTAAGGCTGAAAACGGAATAGTCCGGCCACCCTGATGATCAATTTGCGCATTTAAATAGCTTTTTAGAATCCAGGGATCTTCTAAACGACTAGGTTGTAAGTTTAATGTACTTTCTATATATTCTGGGCTGGTTGAAAAATGTTTCGCTAAATCATCCACAGTTAAATCCGCCTCTTGCAAGGCTTGTTTGAATTCTTTAATAGTTGCGGCTTGTTGGTCTAAAGTTAATGACATCTTATCTCCACCTTTTTAAACTATTATTCACGGTAGTCAGCAATGTTAATATAGCTACCATTGTATCACTTTTACCTGATAAGACAGGCAAATACCCTTTTTTCAAATTTAAAAAAACCTTACTAGACTAGATCAACATGACTCAAATCTAGTAAGACGAATGTATTCAATTAGTCTTCTTTTGAACCCCCGTATGAGTCAACTAATTCGAAATTACGCTCTTCTCTTGCGTGTAAGTCTCCACTTAATTGATAGAATTCGATTAAGATTTCATCTTCATAAACTCTGCAAACTGCAAAGATTTGGCTGTTTCATTGATGATAGTTTTCTTATTTGTAGTCAAATTCAGCTGATTCGTCTGGTTACTCAGCGACGATGAAAAAATATATTTGAAATCGCTTGCAAAATGTATAATGACTATGTATAATTCTATTTGAAATCATGTATAGACATAGAAATGGAGTTGTTTAGATGAATTATCGTTTTCCTCAAGATTTTTGGTGGGGGTCAGCTATTTCTGGCCCACAAACAGAAGGTCGCGTCCAAGGTGACGGCAAGGGTGACAGTATCTGGGACCACTGGTATCAAGAAGACCCTACCATTTTCTTTGACCAGGTAGGCCCAGCTGAAACCTCAGCCGTCTACACCCACTATAAAGAAGATATCCAGCTGATGAAGGCCACTGGCCACAATTCGATGCGGACGTCTATCCAGTGGAGCCGCCTTTTTCCGGAAGGTCGTGGCGAAATCAACCAAGAAGCCGTCACTTTCTACAATAACTATATCGACGAACTGATCGCCAATGACATCGAGCCCTTCATCAACCTCTATCACTTCGATATGCCCATGGCCCTACAAGAAATTGGTGGTTGGGAGAGTAAGGAAGTAGTCGACGCTTACGTAAATTACGCCAAGACTTGTTTTGAGTTATTTGGAGATCGAGTCTCAAAATGGTTCACCCACAATGAACCTATTGTCCCAGTTGAAGGTGGTTATCTCTACAAATTCCACTATCCTGCCGTAGTCGACATGAAACGCGCTGTTCAAGTGGCCTACCATGAAAGTTTAGCCTCTGCTAAAGCCATCAAGGTCTACCACGACCTCAATCTGGGCGGTGAAATTGGGATTATCTTGAACCTTACACCTAGCTATCCAAGAGACGCCAACAATCCAGAAGACGTCAAAGCTGCCAGCCTAGCCGATGCCTTTTTTAATCGGTCATTTCTAGACCCTGCTATTCGCGGTGAATTTCCGGAAGACTTGGTAACTCTACTCGAGGAGCTTGACTATCTGCCGGACTATACAGATGGTGAATTGGCCATCATCAAAGAAAATACCATCGATTTACTAGGCATTAACTACTATCAACCCCGCCGCATCCAGCAAAAGGAATCGATTGAACGCCTGTCTGACAAACCGATGCCAGACGATTATTTCGACAACTACATCTGGCCAGACCGCAAGATGAACCCTTACCGTGGTTGGGAGATCTACGAGAAAGGGATTTACGACTGCCTGATTAACGTCCGCGACAACTATGGGAACATCCCATGCTTCATTTCAGAAAATGGCATGGGCGTCGAAGGAGAAGAACGGTTTAAAAACGCTGTCGGTATGATTGAAGATGACTATCGGATTGACTTTTTAAAAGGTCATCTAGCCTACGTCCATCAAGCCATTGAAGAAGGATGCAACGTCAAGGGTTACCACATGTGGACCTGCATGGATAACTGGTCATGGATGAATGCTTATAAAAACCGCTATGGACTCATTTCAGTCGACTTAGACAATGATAAAAAACGTACCATTAAGAAAAGTGGTTACTGGTTCAAAGCAGTTTCAGATCAAAATGGTTTCTAATTATTGGGTTTTATATAGAAAGGAATAAGTCATGAATAATCTCATTGATAAACTAGCTGAGTCCCTCACACCTTTTGCTGCAAAACTGGGTAACAACCGTTACCTAACCGTCTTACGTGATGCCTTCATGTTGGCATTTCCACTGACCATGTTTGGGTCAATCGTTGTTGTATTCAATAACCTACCCTTCTTCCCCGACGAATTAAAAGGGACTTTGGGCACCCTGCTTGGTAATGGTCAAAATGCGACCATGTCTATCATGACCATCTTCGTTGCTTTCGGTATTGGCTATTATTTAACCAAATCATATGATGAAGATGGTGTCTTTGGTGGGGTTGTAGCCCTTGCTTCCTTCCTGATTTTGACACCATTTAACTTCTTAACCGCTGAAGGTGTAGAAGTTGCGGGTGCCCTAACGAGTGACCGTTTAGGGGCAAAAGGGATGTTCATTGGGATGCTAGCAGCCTTTTTAGCCACAGAGATTTATGTCCGCATCACGAAAAAAGGGATTAAAATCACCATGCCTGAAGGTGTGCCGGATGCAGTCTCTCGCTCATTTTCTTCACTGATCCCGGCCATTTCAACACTAACTGTCTTCTTATTAATCAATGCCGCTGTAGTTGGTTTATTCAATACCAACTTACATGACGTCATCTATACCTTTATCCAACAACCACTAACAGGTTTAGGTTCAAGTTTACCAGCTACCCTACTAGCCCTATTCTTAACACAAATCTTATGGTTCTTTGGTTTACACGGGCAAGTCATCATCAACTCTGTATTAGATCCAATCTGGCAGACATTGTCATTAGAAAACTTAGCAGCTTATGAAGCTGGTCAAGAATTACCACATATCATCACTAAATCATTTATGGATACCTTTACTGTAAGTCTTGGTGGTACTGGTATGACCTTGATGGTGGTTATCTTAATGGCCTTTGTCATGAAGAGTAAACAATCAAAAGAAATCGGTAAATTAGGTCTTGGACCTGGTATATTCAACGTAAACGAACCGGTAATCTTCGGTTTACCAATCGTATTAAATGCTTCAATGGTTATTCCTTGGGTATTAACACCTCTTGTAGTAACTGTCTTTAACTACTTCATGATGGCATCAGGTATCTTCCCAGCAACAACAGGGGTAGTTGTACCTTGGACCATGCCACTCTTCTTCTCTGGTATGATGGCAACTAACTCAATCATGGGTGGTATCCTGCAATTAATCGACGTCGTAATAGTTGGAGCAATCTGGTTCCCATTCTTGAAAGTACAAGACAAAGCCAACTTATCCATGACAACAGAAGAAGAATAATACTAACTTATCCTCTCCCAAAAGGCGCCGTGACACTGTCATAGCGCCTTTTTTATTACAAAATATTAAAGCCTACACCTTGAACTTTGGGTAGTGATTACTTGAAACCTTCGGCTTCTGCTTTTTCCTAGCATGTCACAGGCATAAGAATGCAATTGCACACGCCAAGCGAAGCTACTTCTAATACAGTTAAGTAAGTTTTCTGTTAATAAATTCACTCATTTACTATGCGAAGTATGGAATAGAGAGATAGCGGTTAATCACGCTGAAAATGTTGCGATTACATACACAACAAAGGCTTTTTGTAATGTTCAAACGCTATTATTTATTATTACCGAGGACAGAATTAAGGTGTTTAAACTACCTTTCATTTTCGAAAACCTTGCTTTTCCAGTCACGAGAGAGATTTCATTTGATCTATTTTCACCAGGGGGATAGTGGTAGTTAGATTAGATTTTTAAGTCTAATTTTCATAGACATATTTGGAATAAGTCTATACATTGTATTATAATGGGTTGGAGATGGAAATGAGCGTTTAGATTAGGGGGATACACTTGAATAAGTACGAAGAAATTGCTAATGAATTGCGTCGCCGAATCAGCGAGGGTGAGTATGCTGAGGGTGAAATACTGCCGGACCAGATTGAGTTGGCCAAGGAGTTTGATGTGAGTCGGATGACCTTGAAGAAGGCAATCGATATGATTGCGATGGAAGGCTTGATCTTTAAGAAGCGTGGCGTTGGGACATTTGTGCTGAAGAGTAGTTTATGGAACAATGGGGATTCTAAGTTCAATGATTATAATGGTTTGACCGAGCAGTTTGGCCATCACCGGATTGTGTCGAAAAAAATTAATTTTGATATTGTCTTCCCTGATGAAAAGCTGCAATCCCTATTGATGATTGGGGCTAGCGATCCTGTTTACCATGTGCAGCGTTTGCGGATTGTTGACGATAAGCCTTATATTTTAGAGGATTCTTACTTTGTAGCGTCTGTGATTACCCAATTGAAGGCTGAACATTTAGATGGGTCGATTTATGGTTACATCCGGGATGAATTGGGCTTGAAAATTGGTGGAGCTTACCGAAAAATCCACGCTGATGTGGCCAATGATCTAGATATTCAAGAGTTAAATTGTGATTCCCACACCCCTGTCCTTGAAGTGGAGCAAGTGGTTTATTTGGATAATGGTACGCCATTTGAATATTCTACTTCTAGAAATCGCTTTGATACACGTTCTTATACCATTACGGATATTATTGGCAATCACTAGTGGTTGCATTGGGTGAGAGATTTTACTTGTCTCTCCCCTTTTTTATCGATTTTTAGGTTTACGAGAACGTATCTCTTCGCTTTCATTTACTTGTGAATAATGGTATGATAAAAATTAGGTTAAAAATACAATTCTTTGTCTAAGTTAATTTTAATTTCTATTGTGATTTTCCTGACTGGAATTTATTTTACCATCATGAGGGAGGAGGATTTTCATGAAAAAACAATATGCATTTTATGCTGTGACGGCTGCATTGGTTGTCGCTATTTCTTTATTCATTATTATTCCTGTACCAGCGTCGAATGGGTTTTTCACCTTTGCTGATGTGGGGATTGTGACGGCTTCATTAGTCTTTGGACCTGTCGGAGGACTCGTTGTCGGTGCCATGTCTGGTGGGTTAATTGATTTGCTGTCTGGTTATGCGCAGTGGATTATTTTTTCAGCGGTCATTCACGGGGCGCAGGGCTATATCGCTGGTTTAGCCAAAGATAAAGGTCGTAAGGAACAAGTATTATACTTAGTTTTATCGGCTGTTGTAATGATTGTTGGTTATGCGCTTGCTAGCTGGATCTTATATGGTACGGCTGCGGCTGCGATTGCTGGCTTATTTACAAACATTCTACAATCTGGTGTTGGAGTCTTGATTGCTATTCCAATCAGCATCCGGTTAAAACCAGTTATTGAAAGATATTTATAATAGTATATTATAAATAATGACCACTATCTCAAGTCTTGAGTTAGTGGTCATTTTTTATTTAATCGCTATTGTCCTAACATTGTTAGTGCTTCATTAAGGACTTTTTCACCCTTCATCATACCGTAGTCTTGCATGTTGATGACGGCTAGTTTGGTCGGTGAATCCGCTAACTTAGCCGCAAATTCCTTTTCCATGTATTTAACTTGTGGTCCAAGCATTAAGACGTCGATATTTTTGTTAGCTAGGTTATTGTCAGCATCTGAAGCTGAGACCGCAAAGATTTCTGCGTCTACTCCCTTATCTTCGGCTGCTTTCTTCATCTTTGAAACAAGTAAACTCGTGCTCATTCCTGAAGCACAAACTAACATAATTGTTGTATCTGCCATTTATTTCTCCTCCAATTTTTGATAAACATCAATGATTTCTTTAGCCATATCTTTAAAGGCGATGGCGGTCATTAAGTGGTCTTGCCCGTGTACCATGAGTAAGGATAAGGCTACTGGATCGCCACTTGCTTCTTGGGTTAACAAGGCGGTTTGGGCATGGTGGGCTTCAATCAGCGCTGCTTCGGCTCCGGCCATAGAATCGTTAGCGCTTACAAAATTACCCGTTTTTGCGTATTCCATGGCTTCGATGGCTTTTCCTTTCGCATCTCCCCCGTACATAATGAGCTGCATGATGACTTCCAAATTTTGTGGTTCTTCCATTCAAAAGGCTCCTTTGTGGTCTATTTTATGTTTTTTCTTATATGTATATACATATATCCTATTATGTTCATACATATATCTGATAGGTTTATTTTACCACATAACCTTCATTATTAAAACCCTTACATTGTTGTATTTTAAGCATTTAGGTAAAAAAATCGCCCCACTCATGTAAGTGTAGGCGAATTAAAGTTCTTTACTAAATTGTGTTGGTGGGAAATTTTTAGGCAAAAAATATTGGCCATCGGCTGAATCGTCGCCTACGACAATGAAATTTACCGTGAAGTTAGTCCCATGTTAGCCCAAGTTGCAACCTTAGACGAGACAGACGTTTAATATAACGGTAGCTATCAGATCATAGACAGCTTCCTTGGCATAGCCTTTTCCCCTAAAACCTTTTGAGAAAGTATAGCCAAGCTCCAAAGTCTCTTGCATGTCTGTATAAGTCACAAACAAATCGCCGATAACCTTGGCATCTATAACTACCGCCAAATCTTAATTTTTTCAGTTAATCCATATCATGCGACTGTATTTCCCATCTATGTTATGATGAAATTAATCAAAACTAACGGAGGTATTTAGAATGAGCCAAGTACTTGTTGAAATTTGTTTACGTGTGAGAGATATTGATGCGACTTTAGACTTCTATACAAATCTATTTGATTTTGAGGTAGCTAGCCGCAGAGAGTTTCCGGAGAATAAATTTGATTTAATCTACTTAAACTCACCAGGTTCAAATGTCCAAATCGAGTTGACTTACAACTATGATGCAGATCCATACACAATTGGCGACGGCTTTAGCCATTTAGGTGTTACTGTTGATGATTTAGAAGCTATGCATGAAATTTGTAAAGCATCTGCTTATGAAACTGGCGACTTAAAAGGTCTTTCAGGAGGCACACCTTCATACTTCTTCGTAACTGACCCAGATGGTTACAGAATTGAAGTTAAACGTAAAAAATAATTACCCATTCCTATAAAACAAAAGGCGTTACCCTAGTTCAATTATTAAGGTAACGCCTTTTTATTATGCTTTCACTCCTATTGAAATACCCATTTCGTGCGCTTCTTGATACGTATAAAAATAGCATATTTGCTCTCTTTATAGATAGACAAGATGGTTTTAGCCTAGTTGAATTATCCATGGTGAAGTAGCGGTATTAACGTTACTATTCACCTTTTGCCTTCAGCATCCACTTTTACCAATATTTCCTAGATCATGCTACCTTAGGGCTGCTTGCATCTCATTAACGTAGTCATAAATGTAAGACTTCGCTTCTTCACCGTGAGCTTCAACTAGACGCACAATCCCGCTACCTACAATGACGCCATCTGCTTTGGCTGAGATATCTTTCACTTGGCTTGGTGTATTAATCCCAAATCCAACGGCTACTGGAATATCTGAAACAGCACGTATTTCCGCCACCATGGCAGAAATATCCGTTGTGATATTAGACCGCACGCCCGTTACCCCCATAGATGACACTAGATAGATGAAGCCTTGAGCCTTTTTGGCAACATCTTTAATCCGGTCTTTAGAGGTCGGTGCAATCAAAGTAATGACTTCAATCCCGTATTGATTCGCAACAACTTTCACCTCATTATCTTCCTCAAAAGGCAAGTCAGGAATGATAATACCAGAAACACCAATTTCCTGACATTTAGCGAAAAACTTGTCATAACCATACACAAAAACCGGGTTTAAATAGGTCATAAAAACTAATGGCACATGGATTTGATCCTGCAATGAAGCTACCATATCAAAGACGTTATTCAAGCGCACCCCTGCTGATAAGGCCCGGACACTCGCATTTTCGACAACTGGCCCTTCAGCGATTGGATCTGAAAAAGGAATCCCGATTTCAATCAGGTCAGCCCCTGCTTCTTGGGCGGCTAGGATATTTTCAGCTGATTGGTCCAGGTTGGGATCGCCTGCCATCAAATAGGTGATAAAGGCTTTTTTATTTTGGAATGCTTCAGCTATTTTACTCATAAATCTCTTCTCCTTTATAACGGGCAATGGCTGCCACATCCTTGTCCCCGCGTCCTGATAAACAAATCACGATTCTTTGGTCTGGTGACAATGTAGGCGCCAATTTTTGGGCGTAAGCAACAGCATGGGCAGATTCAATCGCTGGAATAATCCCTTCCATTTTAGATAGGTATTCAAAAGCCGCCACCGCTTCATCATCTGTTACTGGCACATATTCTGCACGGCCAACTTCATTTAAACGAGCATGTTCTGGCCCAATCCCTGGGTAGTCAAGACCCGCTGAAATGGAATAAACTGGGGCGATTTGACCATATTCATCTTGGCAGAATAAACTCTTCATGCCGTGGAAAATACCTGCCGTCCCCTTAGCCATAGTCGCTGCGTGTTGAGTGGTGTGAATCCCTTTTCCAGCGGCCTCACATCCAATTAAACGAACATCTTCGTCTTCAATAAAGTGGTAGAAAGTCCCAATCGCATTAGACCCACCACCCACACAAGCAATGACTGCATCCGGCAATTGTCCATGATTTTTCTGGAAATCGTCCTTAATTTCACGAGAAATCACACTTTGGAAGTCCCGCACCATAGTTGGATATGGATGAGGCCCCATGACAGAACCTAGGACATAATGCGTATCTTCCACCCGATTAGTCCATTCACGCATGGTTTCGTTTACCGCATCCTTCAAGGTTTTGGTTCCCTTAGCCACGCTGTTCACCTTAGCCCCTAACAATTCCATCCGAAAGACATTTAAAGCTTGGCGGTCTGTATCTTCTTGCCCCATAAAAATTTCACATTCCATCTTCAATAAGGCCGCCGCTGTTGCTGTCGCCACCCCGTGCTGACCAGCCCCAGTTTCCGCAATTAAGCGGGTTTTCCCCATTTTTTTCGCCAACAAAGCTTGACCTAGGACGTTATTAATTTTGTGCGACCCGGTATGGTTCAGGTCTTCTCTTTTTAGATAGACCTTGGCCCCACCTAAATCAGCCGTCATATTCTCTGCATAATACAAACGCGACGGACGACCCGCATAATCATTTAATAGCGCAGTCAATTCTTTCTGAAAGTCTGGATCATTTTTATAAAAATTATAGGCTTCCTCTACCCGTTGCACTTCCGCCATCAAGGTTTCTGGAATATACTGGCCACCAAAGTCGCCAAATCTACCATTAGTCATGTGTTACCTCCCGTATTTTCGCTACGAATTCCTGCATTTTCACTGGATCTTTGACCCCATCTGTTTCAAGTGACGACGACGCATCTACCGCATAAGGCCGAACCACTTTTAAGGCCTCTTCAATATTTTCAATCCCTAGACCTCCAGCTAGGAAGAAGGGCTTATCTTGGTATGCTGACACCATTTCCCAATCAAATACCTTCCCTGAACCACCGCGGCTAGGACTCAAGCTATCGAATAATAAATAGTCCGCTTGACTTGGATCCACCACCAATTCATCTCCAACCGCAACCGATTTGATAATGTCTTGGTCAACTTGACCCTTCAACTGTTCAATATAGGCCTGGTCTTCTTCACCGTGTAACTGAACCAAATCAATAGTCCCCGCCTGACAAATGGCCACGATTGCTTCAATTGGGGCATTCACAAAGACACCCACCGTTTGAATATCTGCCCCTAAATCACGTCTAAATTTTGCTGCTAAGTCAGGCGCCACATACCGCTTAGTCCCTTCCACAAAGATAAAACCCACGAAATCTGGTTTAGCCGCATTTGCTGCCTCAATATCTTCCGGCCGTCTCAAGCCACAAATTTTCACCTTAACCATTATTACAGAGCCCCTTTAAGTTCACTTAATTTCGCTTGTTTATCGTCAGCCAACATCATAGATTCACCGATTAAAACCGCGTCCACTCGGTTGTCATGTAATAATTTGATATCCGCTGCTGTCTTAATCCCACTCTCAGCAACAAAAACCGTGTCATCCGGCGTCAGATTTCTCAAGCGAATCGAATTTTGGAAGTCCACTTCAAAGTTATGTAAGTTTCGGTTGTTGACCCCGATAATCCGGCTGCCCGCTTCAATAGCCATGGCAACTTCATCCGCATCATGGGCTTCCACTAAAACCGACAAGCCCAATTCATCTGCTAAGGTAATGTATGCGGCCAACTGGTCTGGACTTAAGATTGCACAAATCAATAATATGGCGTCCGCCCCGATTGCCCGGGCTTGGTAGATTTGGTAAGGGTCGATTACAAAATCTTTCCGCAAAATGGGAATAGCCACTGCTTGGCTAATTTCCCGTAAGTATTGGTTGCGCCCTTGGAAATAATCTTCTTCCGTTAAAACCGACAAGGCCGTTGCCCCAGCCGCTTGGTAATCTTTGGCAATGTCCACATAAGGGAAATCTTTGGCGATTAAACCCTTTGATGGTGAGGCTTTCTTCACTTCGCATATAAAGGACATGTCCTCTTCTTTCAAGGCTTGTTCAAAAGCAAAAGGAGGCAAATGACGGTCTGGTAAAGTCGCTAACAAGTCTTCCAAAGGTGTTTTCAACTTATCTTCGGCTACCCTTTTCCCCCGGGCGAGGACGATCTCATCTAAGATACTCATGCAGTGACCTCCTGCCCAACACGGTTAGTTGCGGCAATAAATTCGTCTAATTTGGCTTTAGCCTTACCTGAATCAAGCATATCTTCAGCCAGACGGACACAGTCACGTAAAGACAATTCATCTTTACCCATGTACAGGCAGCAAGCCGCATTCATGACAACGATATTGCGGCGGGCACCTTGTTCCCCGTTTAAGATATCTAAAGCAATCTGAGCATTCTCTTCTGGATCACCACCGATTAACTCGCTCAATCGACCGCGTTCAAGGCCGAATTGTTCTGGGGTAATAAAGTAGCTAGTCACCTTACCATCATTGACTTCACAAATAGTTGTGGTATCCGTAATTGTAATTTCGTCCAAGCCGTCATGACCGTGAACCACCATCGCCCGTTTCACATTCAATTGGTTTAATACTTGAGCAAGTGGTTCCACTAATTTCTCGTCGTATACACCCAATAACTGTTTGGTTGCACCCGCTGGATTGGCTAAGGGACCTAAAATATTGAACATGGTACGGGCTCCTAATTGTTTACGGACAGGCGCCACATGTTTCATGGCTGAATGGTAAGTTTGGGCGATCATAAAGCAGAAGTCTGTTTCCTCTAAGATTTGTGCACTTTGGTCCGCCGTTAGGAAGATGTTTGCGCCCAAGGCTTCTAATACATCCGCTGACCCACATTTACTCGATACTGACCGGTTACCATGTTTGGCTACCGCAACACCAGCAGCCGCAACGACAAAGGCAGAAATGGTTGAAATGTTGAAGGAGTTTAGCTCATCCCCACCCGTCCCAACAATATCAAGGACGTCCTTTTTTGCGGATAATTTAAGGCCCTTATCACGCATGACTTCAGCTGAAGCAGTAATTTCGTCAATTGTTTCACCCTTCATCCGCAAAGCCGCAAGGTAAGCACCCACTTGACTGTCAGTAGCTTCCCCTTCCATCATCTGGCTCATAACTTGGCCTGCCGTTTCTTTAGATAAATCATTGCCCAAAAATAATTCGTTAATCGCCTTGTTAATCATGTGTATTTCCTCCTACTTTAAGAAAATTCTGAATCATCGTTTCGCCTGAAGGTGTCAGTATCGACTCGGGATGGAACTGGACACCAAACATTGGGTATTTACGGTGACGGACAGCCATCACCTCACCCTTGTCCGATTCGGCAATCACCAGTAACTCATCCGGCATACTTTGTCGGTCCGCAATTAGTGAATGGTAGCGAGCTACTGGCACAACTGGTGGTAACCCTCTAAAAATCTCACTCCCACTCGCCACATGAATGGTTGACTGTTTCCCGTGGACAGCCGGTTGGGCATGAATAATATCCGCCCCGTAAGCTAGACACATCGCTTGAAGACCTAGACAAACCCCTAAAATTGGAAAGTGGTCAGCCAATTCTTTGGTGACAGCTACTGTGACGCCTGCATCCTCCGGTCGTCCTGGACCAGGAGAGATGACAATATGTGAAGGATTTAAATCAATAATTTCATCGATGGTGACTTGGTCATTTCGTACAACTTGAATGGCTTCATCCGTATTCTTGCCGATCAATTGGTAGAGATTGTAGGTAAAGCTGTCGTAGTTATCAATCAGTAAAATCATAGTTATGCCTCCTCGTGTCCTAATGCTGTCATCATGGCTTTGGCCTTGTTCTTTGTTTCTAAGTATTCTTTTTCAGGATCTGAATCTGCCACAATCCCAGCGCCAGATTGGACAAAGACTTGGTCATTCTTCAAGACAGCCATCCGGATGCCGATACACATGTCCATGTTTCCGGCAAAGTCGATATAGCCCAAAGCACCGCCATATGGGCCTCGTTTGGTATCTTCAATTTCATCAATCAATTGGCAGGCCCGAATCTTAGGGGCACCGGATAAAGTACCCGCTGGTAGTGCCGATTTTAAGACATCTAAACAAGTTGCGTCTGGTCTGACTTTGGCTGTTACCTTGGATGAAATGTGGCTGACGTGTGAAAACTGCTTGATAGCTCTATATTCACTGACTTCTAGCGTACCGAATTCAGCGACCTTTCCGATATCATTGCGAGCTAAGTCAACAAGCATGTCATGTTCGGCCAACTCTTTTTCATTTTGCAAGAGGCCTTCAACTAATGCTCTATCTTCCGCATCCGTTGCCCCGCGCGGTACAGTACCGGCTAATGGGAAGGATGAAGCGACACCGTTACGAACAGAGACCAGGGTTTCCGGTGATGCACACGCGATTTCTAAGTCATCGAAATGCATGTAGACCATGTAAGGTGACGGGTTAATCGTCCGAAGCAGGCGATAAGTTTGTAGTAATGACCCGGAAAAAGGGGCCTTAAACCGGTTGGATACCACCGCTTGGAAGATGTCACCCTCCACAATATGGTGTTGGATTTTCTCTACGATACGCTCGTAATCTTCTTGGCTAAACAAAGCTTCAAAGTCGCCCACCTCTTGGGTCAAGTCCTCCTCACGAACAGAATCTGGGCGCATGATCATCTGCTCCATATCCTTCAAGTCTGTAGCTCCTTTGATATAGTTTTCTTCTAATTTGTCGGTTTCAATATTGACGATTAAGACAATCTTTTGGCGGAAGTGGTCAAAGGCAATAACCTTATCCATCAACATAAAATGGTAGTCCCGGAAATTTTCTGGGTTATTTTTCGTTAACTGTAGAGATGGTTCCGTATATTTGATGCAGTCATAAGACAAGTAACCAACCAATCCTCCTGTAAAAGGCGGTAAATAATCAATACTTGGGCTCTTATAACGGTCAAGGATATCGTTCAAGGATACTAGGGGATCATCTGCTTGGAAGCTTTCTTCATGCTTGCCCTCTTGCACGGTTACTTGACCATCTGTTGAGTAAATCGATAAGTTTGGTTTATAGCCAAGAAAAGAATAACGACTCCAGTTATCCTTATTCACCACACTCTCCAGTAGGTAAAAGTGGTCGGATTGTTTGCTAATCGTTCTCAGCACTTCGATTGAGGTTGCTACATCGGAAAAAATTTCTAAAGCAATTGGGATAATCGTATGGTCTTTCCCTAACTGTCTCGCCTCTTCTAAACTTGGTTTAATCATTGTCGTACGCTCCTTTTAATTCATTATTGAAATCATAAAATTACGGCTAGTCATGATGATCGGGGCGAAAACAACAGAAAAAGCACCCATCCATGACTAATACAAGTCAAGGACGGGTGCTCTAAAAACATCCGCGGTACCACCTTAAATTTACAGACACTACGCCTGTACGCTCTGCAGGATACTAACATATCCCTCGCAACTGACGTATGCGTCACGTCGCAGAATAATCAGAAGTTTATCTCCAAAAATATACTTCCTTTAACTGCGCCCTCCGTGGTCCATTTGATGCACTGCGTTGTGCGAGGCTCTCAGTAATCCCCACTCCCTGTAACTGCACGTTACACCGTTATCTCCACTTCATTGGTTTAAAGTTGTTATTCGATTAACTAGAGTATAACGGGACAGGCAAAAAGAAGTCAAGGGTTTTATTAACAAAACATTAAATAATGGATATTTAAATCATCATATCTTAATTATTCATATCAAATGTTCCTTGCAACTTCTTTATCCATCTTAGGTATCTCAGAAACAAAATTCATTATTTTATCCTTTGAAAGGTTTCTAAAACTATAAGTTATGAAACCGATAAATTAAGTAAAAAAAGCCAATTAAGTGTAAATTGTAATTTTATTTTGCATTAAATTTAAGGGGTGCTTTGCACTAATAAATCGAGTAGGAGACTAGCCATTAATTGGCTAGTCTCCTACTCGATTTAAAATAGTCCTTTTTTCAATATATAAATACTTTAACTGCCATAAGCATACCCTTTTTCCAGTTCGTCTTTACTTGTAGTTATTTCTATTGTGATATGATCCTTTACACCCGATGTATGGGCAAGCTCTGCAATTTCTTCTTTGACTTCCCTAGTCTTGTTTATATCGGAAGAGTCTATAAGAACCGTAACGATAAGGGCATTTTCTTCTCCGTCCAGTGACCAAATGTGAAAATGAGAGAGGTCCTTTACAGCAGGAATATTGTTAATGGAGTTCGCCAGGTTCTCTACGTTTACATTTTCCGGCGAACCGTTCAATAAAATTTTCATTGTACTGAAAAATTCAGGTACAGTTTTATAGAGGATATAGAGTGCTATCAAAATCGATAAGATTGGATCCAATCGATAAGCCTCGGTAAAGTTCATTAGAATACTCACAATCAAAACTCCAATCCACCCTAATACGTCTTCCAGCATATGGAGGTTCAACATACCCTCATTTTTGGATGTGCCTTTGCTTAAAATCCAAGCAGCATATCCATTCAATGCAATAGCTACGAGAGAAAGCCAGAACATGCCACTATAATTTACGGGTTGTGGGTCAAGCAAACGTGGCACACTACGATAGATCATAAAGAACGAGCCACTAATTAGCACAACGCCAGTTATCAGCGCGCCCAGTAAAGAAAATCGGTTATAGCCAAAGGTGAACCGTTCATCTTGTTTTTTCTCTGAATAACCTTGAAAAAACCAAGCGAATCCAATTGAAATAGAGTCCCCTAAATCATGAACGGCGTCAGACATAATGGACACACTATTGAAAAGAAACCCAAAGAAAAATTCACTTATGGAGAAAATAAAGTTGGTGAAAAAAGCAATTTTAATATTTTTTTTCGATTGATCCTGATGCGAGTGATTATGATTTTTATCTGATTTTGACATTTTAAAAACCTCCATTTAGTTTTATACCTTATTAGCTTTTATTGTTCTTGTTCATTGATATGAGTTAAGACTTGTTCGAGAATACTGAAAACATGAAGATCATCAAGACTGTAAACCATGCTTTTCCCTTCTCTTCTTGCCTTCACTAAACGTGAATCTTTCAATATTTTTAGTTGGTGTGAAATCGCGGACTGTTCCTTATCCAATGCAAGCACAATGTTTCCAACACTGAGCTCTTCTTTCTGTAAAAGAAAGAGAATTGACAAGCGTGTAGGGTCACTAATCACTTTGAATACTTTGCTTATTGATTGGATCTTCTCTTTATTGATTGGCGAAGTTGTTGATGTATCCATATGCTCTTATTCCTTTCATATGATTTTTCGTTCATATATATAATACCACATGGGTAAAACGATGCAAGTTTTTAGTTTATAGACTAAATTAAGACTTTTGTATTCATAATAGTAGTCCATTTGAACAAGAAGCATCTTGTCTTGACAAAGCTCATACAGTGAGTTAATATGATTTCGTAAACATATGAAGTAAACTTCATATGCAAATAATGATCATTCCGATTTACATATAAAGGAGATGATAGGAGACAGGATAATCCCAAGACACATGAATCCTTGCCTTACTTCAGCAAGCATACGAGTTCAGAATTTGCAAGACACAAAAAAGTCGGTGTATAGCTATACTATTTCTATTAGTTTAACTCAAGTTGAAAAATATTTTACGGCAGTTAAAGGATGTGTATTTTAATGGTTGATTGGTTTTTGAGTTTAAACCCAATCTGGCAAGCAACATTAGCGGGTGTATTTACTTGGCTAATGACCGCCCTAGGATCGAGTTTAGTATTTTTATTTCATGAAGTGAATGATAAACTTCTTGCCATTATGAATGGTTTTGCTGCCGGGGTTATGTTTGCAGCAAGTTACTGGTCTTTGTTAGCGCCATCCATTGATTTTGCAGAGCAAAATGGTTATGGTATTTGGTCATTTGTGCCTGCTTTGGTTGGTTTTTTAGTAGGAGGCCTCTTTTTAAGAATTGTGGATAGCGTTGTCCCTCATTTACATAAAAGAACAAGCGGTGTTGAGGAAACTGAAGGAGTTGCTTCATCTTTATCGTCTACAACCCTTTTGTTTCTAGCGGTAACCATTCATAATATACCAGAAGGGTTGGCAATTGGTGTGGCTTTTGGAGCTGCTGGACAAGGAGCTTCTGCTATTACAAGTGCATTGATGCTTGCACTGGGTATTGGGCTGCAAAATTTTCCCGAAGGTGCTGCGCTTTCAATGCCTATTCGAGCAGAAGGCAGTACAAAGGGACATGCATTTAATATGGGGCAATCCAGTGCACTTTTTGAAATTATATCAGCAACTATTGGCGCTTGGCTGGTCACACAGATAACTGTTATCTTACCTTATGCATTAGCTTTTGCAGCAGGAGCCATGGTATTTGTCTGTGTTGAAGAATTGATTCCTAATTCTCAAACGAATGGACATAGCGAAGTAGCGACAATGGCATTTATGATTGGTTTTGCTATCATGATGACATTGGACGTTGCTCTTGGTTAAACAATAAACAAAGGACACAAAAAAGTCTACAAAAATCAAATAAATTATATAGAAAGGTGATAGAAATGGAAACTACCCAAGAACAACAATCACAGGAAAAAGGGAAACATAATCATAACCACGACCACGATCACGGAAAGATGCCTATTGTTTTATACTTTATAGGTCTAGGATTAGCGATTATTGCTTTATTCTTGAGTGAAGAATATCAATTGCTGCAAAATATCTTATTTTCAATCGCTACAATTAGTGCAGGCTACCATGTCATTGTACTAGAAGGCGTAGGGGAGACGATTGAAAATACCAGAAACAAAAAGAGATTTACTCCGAACTCTCATATTTTAATGGGCTTAGCGGCCATCGGAGCTTCTTTGATGGGGAACTTTTGGGAAGGAACACTACTGATTCTTATATTTTCAGGCGCACACTTTTTGGAAGATTATGCTGAAGGTAGAAGTAAACGAGAAATTACGAAATTACTTGAAATGAATCCAACGTCTGCTCGGTTAATTCAGCCGGATGGCAACACGAAGATGGTTGATGTGAGTGAATTAAAAGTAGGTGACCAACTTCAAGTACTCAATGGGGATCAAATTCCTATTGATGGGATAATATTATCTGGGAATACTTCCATTGATGAATCTTCTATTAATGGGGAAAGTATTCCGCAAGAGAAGACTAAAGGAGACGAAGTTTTTGGGAGTACGATTAATGGGACAGGCACGTTTACAATGGAAGTCACCAAAGAAAACGAAGATACAGTCTTTTCAAAAATTTTACAATTAGTGAACCAGAACCAAGATAATCAAACAAAAGCTGCAAGTATTATCCAAAAGTTTGAACCGAAATACGTGACAGTCGTTTTAGTTGCGATTCCGTTATTCATGGTATTAGCGCCTTTGCTATTTGACTGGACATGGTCACAAAGTATCTATAGAGGATTAGTTCTGTTAGTCGCAGCTTCGCCGTGTGCTCTAGCGGCAGCGACTGTATCCGTAACCTTATCAACAACCTCTAACTTGGCCAAAAAAGGTGTGCTTTCAAAAGGAAGTTCTTATTTATCTCAATTAGCGGATACGCAGTCCATTGCTTTTGACAAAACGGGGACTTTGACTAAAGGTAAACCGGAAGTAACCAATTATTATTTTGCGGATTCTGTGAATGAAAAAAATATAATTGATATTATTGTGGCGCTTGAAAAGGAATCGAACCACCCCTTAGCAGATGCCATTTTAAGAAAATTTGAACCAAACAATAAATTAGCTATTGAAGTAGAGAATCAGATTGGTAAAGGTTTAACGGGTGACTATGAAGGTAAAAATTATCGGATAGGAAAACCAACTTCTTTTGAGAATGTTTCCGATCAATATGTTCGCTTAAACAAGGAGTGGGCATCAGAGGGTAAAACAGTCGTATATGTAGCGGAAGATGAAAAAGTCATAGGGCTTATTGCTCTCATGGACGTTCCAAGTAAACATGCAAAAGAAACGATTGAATACTTTAAAGAACAAGGCATACACACTACTTTAATCACCGGTGACTCAGAAATGACCGGAAAAGCAGTTGCCGAACAATTAGGCATCGATGAAGTGATGGCAAACGTCATGCCAGAAGACAAATCCCGAATTATAGATGAGCAAAAATCAAAATATGGTGTAACAGCAATGGTTGGAGATGGTGTGAATGACGCCCCTGCACTTGTGAATGCTAATGTAGGAATTGCGATGGGTGATGGAACGGACGTAGCAGTGGAAGTATCTGACCTGGTAATCATGCAGAATAATCTATCTAAATTAGTCCAATCACATAAACTTTCTACTAAAATGAATCGTGTTATTTGGCAGAATATTATCTTTTCGATGGCTGTGGTTGCCTTTCTAGTAATCGTAAGTTTCCTAGGACTGACGGATATTGCGATCAGTGTCATTATTCATGAAGGAAGTACGTTGGTCGTTATCCTGAATGGACTCCGATTGTTAAAATCTAACTAATCCAATCAAAACTCAAAAAGGTTTAGGTATACTAATAAGTTTCTGAAGTTTATATGCCTCTAACGTGCTAAAAACGTTAGGGGCATATTTTTTATAAATTACTTTGTCTCAAAAACAATCGATTATGAGACTGTTTTGAGAAGCGACTCTTTCTTCTCTAAAAGCGCTCTTTTTTAGTCTCAAAAGTTGTATCAATATCTATGTATCTTTAACAACCCTTTGTGATACAATGAGGGTAACAAAGGGGGTTAGAACTGTGAGCGGATATATCTACGGATACGCGCGCGTCAGCACGCAACACCAGGATCTGAATCGGCAGCTAGACTTGCTAGCGAAACAAAATTGCAACGAAATCTTGACGGAGAAAATGACAGGGACGAAGAGCAATCGTCCTGAGTTGAACCGTCTAAAGGATAAATTGCGACCTGGGGACACGGTGGTGGTGGAGAGCTTCTCCCGCTTGGGACGAAGCACCAAGGATCTGATTGACCTGGTCACCTACTTCGAGGAGCAGGACGTGAAGCTGGTCAGCCTGAAGGAGAACTTCGATACAACCACCCCGCAGGGGAGGCTCATGATGACCGTTTTCCAGGCCTTCAGCCAATTCGAGCGTGATTTGATTGTGGAGCGGACGAAAGAGGGGCTCCAGAGTGCCCGTGCCCGAGGTCGAATAGGCGGAAGACCACGTGTGAACAAACGTGATATTGAACGAGCCGTGAAACTGTATGAGAGCAAAGCGTATAGTGGCAAAGAGATTACAGAAATGACTGGTATCAGTAAAGCTACTCTCTATCGATATATAAAGAGTAAGAAAAAATAACGCATTTTGAGCCAATTTCATATTTAAAAGTGAGTCACTTATTCACGTTACTGAGCTAAAAAGTATTTTTACCCATATCTTTCGTTAAGATTTATATTGCAACCTATAGTTAGGGGTACCGCCAACATTTCGGAAATTTTGTACGTTAAGGGAATTTCAACCTAAAAAAGTCGAATTCCTGTACGCTAAGGAACCGACTTTTTTAGATTGGCTTTCTCAATTATAGCCACCGGATAGTTTGAGTGTATTTTCTTCACATAGTTAAGCTACTATAAATAAGAGCTTACCCTGCACAACAAGATAATTTCGAAACATCCTTATCAAAGGTAAGAGCAGCTAATTTTAATCCTTCTGCCATTGTTAAATATGGTGCAAGGCTGTCTTTTAAATCCTCGACTGTTAATCCAAACTTAACGGCTAATGTCGCCGCATATATCACATCTCCTGCATTTTCAGATACGATATGAACCCCTAGTAATTTTGAAGTTTTTGCATCGGCAACAAGCTTAAAAACGCCTGTTGTTTCACGATTTACTATTGCTCTTGGAACTGCATCTAAAGGCAATACAGATTTTTTTACTTCATAGCCTTTTTCTTTTGCTTGTTCTTCTGTTAAACCAACCGTTGCAATCGAAGGATTTGTAAAAATTACGCCAGGAACAACGGATAAATCTAATTTTTTATTTAATCCGCCAATCGCATTATCGGCAACAATTCCACCTTCATATGCTGCTACATAAACGAATTGAGGTCCTAATGTTACATCGCCTGCAGCATAAATCTTTTCATTACTTGTCCTAGCGTAGTCATTTATCAGGATTTCTTTTCGTTTTCCAACTTCAACCCCTGCGGCACTTAATTTCAAAGCATCTGTATTTGGTTTTCTTCCTGTTGCAACAAGTAACTGCTCTGATTCCACCACTTTTTTCTTACCATCTACTGTTACATGAACCTTTTTGATTTGCCCCTCTTGTTCTACACGCTCAAAAGTTGCCCCTTTTACAAGGTTAATACCTTGTTCAATTAACGCTTTTTCTACGGCTTCTGAAATTTCTTGATCATGTTCTTTTAAAAGTCGCTCACTTCTTTGCATAAGCGTGACTTCTGAACCTAAATTATGAAACAATTGCCCAAGTTCCATTCCGATATATCCTGAACCAATAACCGTTAATCGTTTTGGTACCGTTTTTAATTCAAGTAATGTTGTACTTGTTAGATAATCCACTTTTTCAAGTCCTGAAATCGGCGGTAAGGAAGGAGAAACGCCCGTTGCAATTAAGAAACGCTTTGCAGAAAGTTTCTTCCCGTTAACTTCAACTGTATTTTCATCAACAAATATTGCTTCACCTTCAATTAACTCAAAGCCATATTCATCAATTAAATTGACATATTTTTGATTCCGAAGTTCGCTTACTAACTCATCTTTATGCTTTACTAAAGGAGCTAATTCCACTTTTCCAGCAGATGTTTGTAAACCTATAAATGGGTTGACTTTTGCCAAATGATTGATTTCCCCAGCTCTAAGAAGTGTTTTTGATGGCACACAACCAATATTTACACATGTTCCCCCAACGGTTCCACGCTCAATCATAGCTACTTTTGCCCCATATTCAACCGATTTAATCGCAGCCGAAAAAGCAGCCCCGCCAGAACCAATGATAAGTAAGTCATAGTCTCCCTCATCACCTAAAACTATTTTTTCTTCAGATTGTACTTCTTCTATTTCTCCAGGCTGGTATTTTGCTTCATCAATTGCCTTTTTTGCACTTTCCACCCCAATATCATCGGGTAATTCAAATACTGCTTCACCACGACGAAAACTAGCTTCAATGTTCTTAGCTCCCACATTTTCAAGTGCTACGGCTACATGTTCTTCACAACCTGTACAAGTCATTCCTTGAATATTTATCTTAAATTTATTCATTAACTCAACCTCCTGTTTTATCTTAAATTTTCCTATTTCCTTATTTCATACCCTAAATCAGTAATTATTTCTTCAATTTCTTCTAAACTAGTTTTCGATTTATCAAATGTAAGTTGGGTTTCTCCTGATCCTTCAACTTCTATATCTTGAATACCCTCTAAATTAGAAACGGCGGAACTCACCGTAAAAGCGCAAGATACTCAAGTAAAACCATCTATTTTAAACGAAACAGATTCTAAGTTTTCTGATGGAACCTCACTTGTTTTTGAACCTTCTTCAACTGCTTTTTGACCACACCCAGAAAGGACAACAACCAATCCAAATATAATGAATAGATATATTAAATATTTCATCATGCCTTATATCCCCTGACTGAACAATGTATAGATAAGCATTACCCCAGAAACGATTGTACTAACCCATAACAACTTCTTCGTTTTCTTTGAACTATTTTTTTGTTTCCATACAAGTAAATGAGCAAAAGAAAGCATAATAACAGTGATAACAATAAACCAAATTCGATATGGCGCAAACGTAACGGCAAGTGTTCCAGCTAAACCACTTAGACCAAGTGGTATTAAGATCGCTAAGCCAATTCAACAAAGACTTGCTAAAAAAGCTGAAAACATCGAAGCAATTGCAACTACTCTTTCTTTCATTTTTTACATCTTCTTATTTTTATATGATTTTTCATATTTAGAATAAGCATAAAAAGTTAAACCAAGAAAAACAGCTAAAACAGGAATCAGAACAAAATCTAAATAGCCTGTTATTGCACCTAATCCAAGCGTACCTAATAAAATAACTAAAATAGGCGTAGCCCAACATAACAAAACCAAAAATGTACCTATAAGCCCTGCAATAAAGGTCTTTTTATGTTTCATTTCAAAATTCCTTTCATTCTTCCTCAATTAGGGTTTCAATTATCGGACAAGCATGTAAACTTTTTTCATCTGGACATCGTTGTTTTAAGTCGTCTAACATAGTTTCAATTCGTTTTAAATCCTCTATTTGTTTTTGAACTTCCTTTTGTTTTTTAGAAACAAATTCGAACATATCTTGACAACGAACTTCATCTTTATCTACAACACCAAATAATTTATAAATCTCGTTTAAAGAAAATCCAAGTCTCTGTATTCGTTTAATAAACCCAACACGCTTAACGTCATCATATGAATATATCCGATAACCAGCTTTCGTTCGGGAAGGTTCTTGTAATAAATTTTTTTGTTCGTAATATCTAATCGTCTCTTTATTTACCCCACATTTTTCTGCAAATGCAGTAATACGATAACTCACATAGTTCACCCCTAAATAATAATAAACCGCGTACCATAGTACACGGTCAAGTATAATACATTTTTCTTCTTCAAGTGTCTTGCTTGTACTTTAAGGGAGCCTATCAACTCCACTTGGTTATTATTGTGATCTACTCAAACATTATAGTCAAATGACCATTTGATTGTATTTGTTATTCCATTAGAGGACGCTTTCGGAGTAACGAGCAAAGCCCAATTTATCATTTTAATGCTGAGAAATTGGGCTTTTTTTATATTCGTAAATTGCAATATTAACTTATAGTGCAAGATAACGCTTAAAACAGATGCAAGATAACTCCTAAAGTGACAACTATAAAAATATCTAAAAATAAAAAAACGTATTCATAAGTTAAGACTTTAGACAACATCCCAAAAGCAGAAGATTCTACTACGCCTGACAAAGTGATGACCTTTAGTAGCATGGGAAACATGGTCGCCATTGACGGCAAACAGTTCGACATGGACCGGATCGATTTACGCGCTAAGGTCGGGGAAAAGGAAGTTTGGGAGATTAAAAACACACGGGACATGATGGGTGGCATGATCCATCCTTTCCACCTGCATGGCGTCCAGTTCAAGGTGATAATCCGGAATGGCAACGCCCTACCAGCCAATGAACAAGGTTGGAAAGACACCATCGCACTTTATCCAGGCGATAGCGTTAGGATTGAAGTCACATTCCCAGAAAAGGGGATTTTTTATGTACCATTGCCATATCCTAGAGCACGAAGACAATGGCATGATGGGTCAAGTTTTAGTAGAATGAAGATACCAACGAAATTGGAGGAGAAAGATTACGTGAAGATTTTAATTGTGGACGACGAAGCAAGCATTCTGGATATCGTGGAAGCCTATTTGAGTGCAAAAGGCTATCAAGTGTTTCGCGCTTTGAGCGGAAACGAGGCTTTAACAAAGGTTGATGTTGTCCAACCTGACTTGATTGTGTTGGATCTCATGCTGCCTGGTTTATCTGGCCTCGAAGTCTGTAAAAAAATAAGGGACTCCTCCACTGTACCGATTATCATGTTGACTGCGAAAACAGCCGAAAAAGATATCTTGGAAGGGTTAAGCCTGGGGGCTGATGACTACATCACAAAACCATTCAGCCCGAAAGAGCTGGTTGCTCGGGTCGAAACCGTTTTACGCCGTGTCCAACCAGAATACCGAGAAGAAAAGTGGTCTTTCGAAGAAGGTTTGCTGGTTATCTACCCGGATCGAAAACAAGTATTCAAACAAGCTGAAGAAATCATTTTGACCCCGACCGAGTATGCTTTATTAGCCCTTCTGGCCTCACATCCAAAGCGCCTATTTTCACGGGAACAGCTGCTGGACGCTGTGAAAGGACTCGATTTTGATGGAACGGATCGGGTGATCGATACCCACATCAAAAATATTCGTCAAAAAATTGAGGACGACACGCGCAACCCCTACTTCATCTTAACCGCATATGGAACGGGGTATCGATTTGGTGGTCAAAAATGAAGCGAACCATTAAATGGCAACTCTTGCTCTCGTTTGTTTCTCTGTCCTTTATCTTAGTGGGGACCTTCAGCTGGATAACACTAAACTTAATGGAAAGCCACTTCGAAGACTATGTGCGCGAAAGGCAAGAATCAGAGTTAACAGCATACCAGACTGAGTTAGAAAACTTCTATCAGAAAACGGGTACTTGGGCAGATGCCCCTCCAACAATCCAAAATATTGGACGCGATGCTCTCCAGAAAGGCATCATCCTAAAAGTATATGACCATGCTGGCAACCAAGTATGGGGCCCCTCTCCCTCAGAGGAAGAAGAGTCAAAAAATAGGATTCAAACCCACCTCCTACATATGGAGCAGATAATGGGCGATATAGAGAGTGGCTACGTGCAGACAATCGTTCCCCTCGGTAGCGAAACAGACCCAATCGGTTCTCTCGAAGTGCAATCCGTTGGACCTTTCGCTTACACGGAACATGATGCGTTATTCCTTGCCGATATGAGGAACAACTTGATTTTTGTAGCGATTGGGTCCCTAATTATCTCCTTATTTTTCGCGTTATTGATTGCCAAAAAATTGAGTTCACCAATCGTCAGAATACAGAATTTTACGACGGAAATTGCGAAGGGTCACTACAGTCACCTGGCGATTGAGGAAACAGGGATTCAGGAAATTGACAGCCTCTTGGATTCCGTGGATGAATTGTCTGGGCAACTCCAACGCCAACAAGAGATTCGTAACCGCCTTTCCTCTGACATCGCACATGAAATCAGGACACCATTGACGAATTTGAAAGGCAATATTGAGGCCATGATTGACGGGGTCTGGGAAGTATCGGAAGAACGCCTCTACCACTGTTACGAGGAAGTTAACCGCATTGCCCGCCTGATTGGACAAATTGATCGGATCAATGAAATTGAAAGCCATGAAAGCCAGCTGCAGAAGTCATCCTTTGATTTGCTAGAACTTACGCAACAAGTTGCCGGCACCTTTCAAGCTTTGTTGATTGAGAAGGGCATTGAATGTACCATTAATGGAGAAGCGGTTTTAATTTCTGCTGATCGAGATAAGATTCATCAAGTGGTAACTAATCTCTTGTACAATGCAATTAAATTTACCCCTTCCGGTGGCCACATTGATCTTCAGGTTTCCCAAATTAGTGGCGTAGCTTCCTTTAAGATAACCGATACCGGTCAAGGAATCCCTCCAAATGAAATCAATCAAGTTTTTGAAAGGTTCTATATGGCTGAACCCTCTAGGAACAGGAAACTGGGGGGCCAAGGGATTGGTTTATCGATTGTTAAAGGAATTGTGAACGCCCACCATGGGACCATCTCTGTCGAAAGCACATACGGAAAAGGGACGACTTTTGTTGTTAGTCTTCCGCTAGAAAGCCACATAAAAGCATAAAAGAGGCACTCCCATTATGGTGGAGTGCCTCTTTTTTCCCTATTTGTTGGCAGTTTGATACATTTTGTTTGGCAAGGTTCTGCTTTTTTCACTGAGCCATCACATCTATGTCTGACTCTTCTGGATTTTCAGTTACAATTTCAATTAATAATCGGTGAGGTAGATTGAGACTCGTCTCCCCAGGAGATTGAATCCAATCTCTTCGCCATTAATCGAGATAACCGCGTAAACATTGTTATTATCATTATTCGTCTGTTGGACTGCAAAGATAACCGTCGGTAAAAAAGACAAAACAATAAGGGGGAAGATAATAACAACATCAAAGGGTTTTACCATTCTTATGTACTTCGTTATCATTATTTTTCCTCCTTTTTTTATTTATCTTTTCGTCAGCAGTTTACTCCAAGTGCTTTTTACGCTTCAGGTATTCCTCTTCTGTCAGGTTTCCTTTGGCAAACTCTTTTTGTAGGACCTCCAAAGGTGTTTCTTTTTCAACCGTCCGATTCCCCTTATCGGAAACAAGTTTAATGAAAAGATACACCACAATAATCACTAGGATGATCCAAAATATTCCCATAAACATCATGTACCCCATTCCGCCCCATGTCAAGCTGTTCCAATATTCCATCATGATAAAAACGCTCCTCTCTATATTTTAGACGTGGCCCATGTGATTTAGTGCTCTTCCTTCAGCTTCCATCCTTTTAGATAGTAGGATTTTGGCGGATAATCCCGTCTACGGTAAATCCAAATGGCGATGGCGCCAACGAACAAGAGGAGGGACAACCCTTGGGACACCCTTAAAAAATCACCCATCCATAAACTGTCGGTGCGCATACCTTCGATAAAGAAGCGCCCCACCGAATACCAAATAACATAGCTGAGGGCCACTTCGCCTCGTCGCAACAAGTTTTTCCGATTCCTCAACATGATAATGATGGCAAAGCCTAAGAGGCTCCACAAGGACTCGTACAGGAATGTCGGATGGTAGTAGGTGCCATTAATTTGCATTTGATCAATAATAAACTTTGGCAGGTAAAGGTTCTCCAAAAAGGTGCGGGTCACTGCTTCCCCATGGGCCTCCTGGTTGATAAAGTTCCCCCATCGGCCAATGGACTGCGCCAACAGAACATAGGGCGCCAGTATATCGAGCATCAATGAAAAAGGGATCCCTTTTTTCTTCGTGAACCAGTACACGACCAGCCCCCCTGCAATCAAACCGCCATAAATGGCGATGCCGCCTTGCCAAATGGCGATGATTTCAAGCGGTTTCTTGATATAATACTCCCATTGAAAAAGAACGTAATAAATTCTTGCTCCGATAAGTCCAAGGGGGATAGCCCACATTGCCATATCTGTAATGTCCTCTTCGCCCAAGCCTCTTTTCTTTCCTTCCTTAGAGGCAAGTGTGATGGCAAGCAACATAGCAGCCCCAATGATAATCCCATACCAGTAGACGGTGAATGGGCCAAAGGAAAACGCGACGCGGTCGATTGTTCCGACAATTGATTTCATAACTTACTCCTTACTGATTTTCATTCTGTATCCCGTTCGATAGTTATAAGCCCAAATAAGGCGCTGGATCGACCTGGATTCCGTTTTCGTATACTTCAAAGTGAAGATGGACGCCCGTAGAATCTCCGGTGGTTCCCATGATGCCCAGTTTTTGCCCCTGGGTCACTTGTTGCCCTGCCATTTGTAAGGTGAGCGCATCAATTTTTTCTTGAAGTGCGATGGTCCCTGTTCGCAACTGCTCCTTCCTTGCTTCTAAACCATCCAACTTTACTTGTTGGCTGGTGCTTTCTCCATCTAATTCCTGCAGTTGCTTCTCAAGCTGCTCTTTCTCTTATGTCAGGTCTTCAATACTTCGTGCATTTACATCCATAGGAAGAATGAGCAAACTCGATAAGAGTGGGATACTTATAAATTTGACAAGCTGTTTTCTGTCCATGTGTCCTCCTAGTTTCAGGCCAGGTGGCGAATGTTAACGAATGTTGCCTGTTATTTCAATCATTATACCGTTACAACTATATGAGACAGGAACCTCCTTTCTTACTTTTATTGACTATACCAATGAATTATGTAGATTTTATGGAGTTGCCCCATCTCCATAAGAATCACATAATTTTTTGTTATTCTTATCTAGAAGATGAGAAATAATCTTTGTTATCACTCATTTGGTTTGATTTTTGCTTGTTTCAGGGTTTGCCATTCACAATCTATTTCGTTTGTAGCATTGGCATAAAAATAAAAGAGGAGTGTTGAAGATGGAAACAATTATATTTGTGGTACTGATGGTGGTTGGACACATGCTCATGATGTTTCTCATGCCTGGTATGCATGGCGGTCATAATCATAAAGGACATGGTCACGCGGATCCCGAATCGGAAGATAAGAAAAAGTTGGAAATTGAAAACAAACGGTTAAAAGAGGAATTGAACGTAGTAAAATCAAAAATAAATCAAAATGAATTGTGAGGGCAATTCCACATTGAAGCAGAAAATCATTCAAATTTCAGGGTTTATTTTCATTACCTTTTTCATCTTATCCCTTTCGGTCGCAGCAACCATCAACTTTACCTTCCTCTACTCGTTTGATATTGGTTACTTGAATATATCGGAATATGTAGGCATGCCGAAAGAGCAAATCTTAATGAACTATCGTATTCTGCTAGATTACCTGAATACCCCATGGATAGCGAAACTGGATATGCCGGATTTCCCTAGCTCAGTTAGCGGGTTATTCCACTTCACTGAAGTGAAGAAGTTGTTTATGCTGGACTACCTGATTCTGATTACTTCAGGGATAGGCTCCTTCTGGTTTATGCAGTATCTAAACAGAGAAGGGCAATACTGGCGACTTCTTCGATACTTCCAGTGGGGAATCTTGCTTCCGCTGGGTGTTGTTTTGGCTCTATTGATCAACTTTGATGTGCTGTTTGTGCTATTCCATCAGGTATTCTTTAACAATGATGCTTGGTTATTCAATCCTAGCACCGATCCGATTATATTAGCTTTACCCGAAGCATTCTTTATGCATAGTTTTATATTGGCATTTGGAGTAATCGAATTTTTGTTTATAATAGGGTATTTCATTTCAAAGAAACAATGGGTAAAATACGGAAAAAAGACTCCTTGAATATATCAAGGAGTCTTTTACACTGGTTTCTCTGCGTACGAATTTATTACAAGTATTTTTATCAAAAGAATTAATTGTGCTATTAAGTTGATTAAACAAAAAGATTACACCTAGAAATCACTCTATAATTGTAGTGTCAAAACCAACATTAAGAAGAAACAAGATGTACTCAGTCGTATCATCAAAATTTCAAATTTTGAAAACTTATTACTTATTTTCCAAGCGTATTTGTTAGTGATTTAAAAGTCGTGGATTCACTTAGATGGAATAGCCTCTACATATTATTTTTGCATCGCTGGATATCAGTAAAGTATCACTGAACCATTAAGCCCTCTATATGTATAGAGGAAAAAATAGATTTGCCCATCATAGATAAATGTAGCTCGTTCTTCCTCAAAGGTAATCTTTTATCAAGATAAATAAAAAGGCCATTGTGTTGAATCAACATGTAGTTGTTATTTTGAGGTTTTTTATATGAAATATCCACATCTACTGCACCCACGCAACAAGTGCGAGTTGCTCTAAGTGAAACAGTTATTATCGTACGACCTTTCTTCTTCATCCATTCCTGTACTGCCTCATCCACTTTAATAGATATAGCCATTTTTCTATCACTGTCCCTTTTTTAGAATAATCAGGATTTTATATCATTAAATCACAAATAATTTAGGCGTTAAAAGACACCAATATAATTTTCCTTATACAGCATACTGGCTGGTCTGACCCGATTCTGGAAGGGAGTCAAACCAGCCAGTGCTTTTTTCGTTCCTGCTTCGTTTTATTTCGGCTCTAATTTCAATGTCATAGCATTGATGGCAACAATTACAGTCGAAAGTGACATCAAGACGGCACCGAATGCTGGACTTAATGTTATGCCAATTGGTGCTAGTATTCCTGCAGCTATTGGGATCGCGATAAAGTTATACCCTGCTCCCCAAACAAGATTTTCTTTCATCTTACGTGTGGTCTTCTGAGCCAACTCGATAAAGGATTCAATGTCGCCAGGGTCTGACTGTGTCAAGATGACATCGGCTGAATCCAATGCTACTTGAGTTCCGGCACCAACAGCTATACCAACGTCTGCTAATGCAAGAGAAGGTGCATCGTTGACCCCGTCACCGACCATGATAACTTTCTTTCCTTCTGCTTTAAGTTTTTCAATTAATTCATATTTGTCTTGAGGAGATTGATTAGCTAGATAATCAATACCTAAAATTTCTGCAGTTCCTTGAGCCGCTTTTTCATTGTCACCTGTTGCCATAATCGGCTGAATCTTGTTCTTTTTAAGGGCTTGTATTAAGTCTTTACTTGTCGGTTTTAATTCATCCCCTAAAGCTACAGCACCGATTGCTTCGTCGTTTTCTACTAAGACACTGAGGGTTGCTCCTTTTGGAATATCCATATCCAAATTACGTCCATATGCTTTTTGACTGATTAATTGATAACGATGTCCGTTAGCTTGACCTTCTACACCAGCGCCAGAAATAACATCAATCGAATCAAAACTTACTGGACGTATCCCTTGCTGTTCTGCGTAACTAATAATTGACTGAGCGATAGGGTGACTAGATCCACCTTCGATACCTGACAATAAGGCAACGATTTCATCTTTCGTATATTTATCATTAAAGAGTTCAACATCTAATACTTTAAACTCACCAGTTGTTAAAGTTCCAGTTTTATCTAAAACCATAACATCTGCGTTTGTAGTCAACTCCAAAGCGTCCCGGTCTTTCACTAATAATCCCCGACTGGCCCCTAAGCTGGTACTACGAGCAGTCACCAATGGAATAGCCAGACCCAGGGCATGCGGACAAGCAATAACTAATGTGGTGACTGTAAAAATAACTGCCGTTGGTACATCAGCTATAACCATCCATATGACAAGGGCAATAAGCGCTACAATAACCGCAATATAAAAGAGCCATCCTGCAACTTTTTGTGCAAGATTTTCTGCTCGAGAAGATTGGCCTTGAGCTTGACTGATTAATGCCTGAACCTGAGAAATGAAGGACTTATCGCCCGTCTGCTTTATTTCCACATAGAGGACTCCGCCACCATTGGTTGATCCACCGATGACCTCATCTCCGGGATTTTTTTCAATTGGTTTCGATTCCCCAGTCACAAGCGCTTCGTTTACACGTGATTCGCCACGCTGGATCGTTCCATCTGCTGGAACATTTTCTCCGGCTTGAACACGGATAACATCTCCAATCTGAAGTTCAGACACAGGGCGAGTCTCAATCGAATCGTCTTCTAAAACAACATGAGCATCTTTCGGCACCAACTCAGCCAATGCTTTTTGCGCGTCCCCTGCTTCACCCAATGCCTTCATTTCAATCCAGTGTCCTAATAACATGATTAAAATTAACGTTGCAAACTCAAAGAAGAAGTCCATGACATGTTCTCCAGTTACATATCGAGCGGCCACTGCGTAAACACTATAGACATAAGAAACCGTTATTCCCAAAGTAATCAAGGACATCATGCCTGGAGCTTTTGAATTAAACTCATCTTTCGCACCCATGTAGAATGGTTTTCCGCCATAAATGTATAGAATTGTTGCCAATACAGCTGCTACAACGTCTGCATAAGGAAAGATAATTTGGAAAGGCCACTGAATATCCATCATAGGAGTAATGAGTAAGATTGCAATTCCTAATGGGAGTGACTTCAAGAAAATCTCCTTAAAGCTACCGTGATGGTGGTGGGCATGCCCTCCCATTGCGCCATGATCCATTTCACTGTGATCCATCGCACTATGATTCATCTTGCTGTGATCCATGTCGCCGTGATTATGATGACTATGTGACGAATGTTTTTTGTTATTACTCATTTTTAATTCCTCCTTATTATATTAGAGACTGATTTTAAAATTTTAGAACTTTCTCATCTAACACTGCATATAATTCTCATGAAAAGGGTTCTATATTTTATCTCTATCTACTATCTATGAATAAACGGTATTCGTACTTTATACACTTAATACTGAATAGTTAGTTTCTGCTAAAGCAGCATTGAGCGTTTCGGTATCAATCTCTGTTTGACTTTCAAGTACTGCTTTTTTAGTCGCTAAATCAACCTCTACAGATTCAACCCCTTCAATAGCTGAAAATTTTTCTTGCACTGTATTGGCACAACCTGCACATTTTACGCCATCTAATAAGACTTCTTTTTTCATTATTCTATTCCCCTTTTTATTTTTTTACCTTCTCCTATTATTAGAATAGGAAGAAGTTTAAATCCCAGATAAGCTACGTGTTTTCTAAACAACTGCTGGTTTGAATCGTCTTAACCGTAAAGCATTGAGCAAGACCGATACGGAGCTGAAACTCATGGCGACTGCCGCAAACATTGGACTCATCAATGGTCCGCCAAAAATATACAAGAGACCCATCGCGACTGGAATACCTACAAGGTTGTAAGCAAAAGCCCAGAACAAGTTTTGTTTAATGTTTCGTAGCGTTGCATGACTTAAATCAATCGCAGTCAATACAGCGGTTAAATCATTACGCATAAGGACAATATCAGCCGATTCAATCGCCACGTCTGTACCTGATCCAACTGCAATACCGATATCTGCTTGAGCTAATGCGGGTGCATCGTTAATGCCGTCTCCAACCATCGCTACCTTCTTGCCTGCCTCTTGTAGTTTTTTGACTTCCTCTGCTTTATCTTCAGGTAATACTTCACTTAATACACTGTCTATACCCACTTGCTTAGCAATCGCTTTGGCTGTACGTTTGTTATCTCCAGTAATCATGATTACTTCAACACCGCGTCTTCTAAGTTCTTTAACAGCCTTCATACTATTTTCCTTGAGTGTGTCAGCTACTGCGATAATTCCAGCTAGTTCTCCATCAACAGAGAGATACATCGGTGTTTTTCCTTCGTCTGCTAAACGATTGGATTCTTTTTCCATGCTTGATAAATCAATCTTTTGCTCTAGCATCAGTTTACGGTTTCCAATGTACATATCTTTGCCCTCAATTTCAACTCGAATCCCGTGTCCAGGAATCGCTTCAAAATGATCTGGTTTAGCTAATGTCATGTTCTCTTCTTTTGATTTTTGTACGATGGCTTCGCCTAATGGGTGTTCAGAACCTGTTTCACCAGAAGCTGCATAATATAAAAGATTTTCTTTAGTAATAAGAGGAGTTACCAAAATATCCGTCACGATAGGTTTACCTTCTGTCAGTGTCCCTGTTTTATCAAATACAATCGTGTCTAAATTATGAGTGGTTTCTAACGCCTCACCACTTTTTATCAAGACACCATGTTCTGCCCCTTTTCCGGTTCCAACCATAATACTTGTTGGAGTCGCCAAACCTAAAGCACATGGACAAGCAATGACAAGGGTTGTTATGATAACGGATAAAGTAAATATTCCAGATTGACCTGCAATTAACCAAGCAATCCCTGCTAAAACGGCTAATGCTATAACAATCGGTACGAAATATCTGGTAATGATATCGGCCATTCGAGCAATGGGTGCTTTAGACCCTTGAGCATCTTCTACTAATTTTATGATTTGAGATAGAGTTGTATCACTTCCCACTCGAGTCGCGCGGTAATCAATGGAACCATTTTTATTGATACTAGCCCCAATAACCTCGTCTCCACTTTCCTTTTCCACGGGGATACTTTCTCCTGTCAGCATTGATTCATCGACTGAAGTGCGTCCCTCAACAACAACACCATCTACAGGCATACTTTCTCCCGGACGAACTCGAATAACATCTCCTAAAGCGACTTCGTCCACAGTAATCTCTTGTTCCACACCATTACGTATCACTCGAGCTGTTTTAGGAACCAAGTTGACTAATTTTTCAATCGCTGAGGACATTTGCCCCTTTGATCGCTCTTCTAAAAATAACCCTAACGTATGAAGAGTTAAGATAACTCCAGTCACTTCATAGTAAAGTAAATCTGAAAAGTTCCCGTAACCTAAGCCAGCCCCGATCGTCGCTACCAGACTGTATACAAAAGCGGCCGCGGTACCAAGGGCAATCAGGGAATCCATATTTGGGTGACCTTTAAATAAGGTTTTGAATCCCTTCTGGAAATATTCCCAGCTTACTACCATTATCGGCAAAGTCAGAATAAGTTGTAAAAGAGAAAAATTAAATGCATTTATCATTGGGTCAACGATATTTGGTAGAGGCATACCTACCATATGACCCATGGATATAATTAGTAAAGGGATTGTAAATATAATGGATATCCCAAAACGATTTGAAAGTTGCTTCATTCTTTTTTCTTTTTTCTCACGCTTCTCTGCTCGTGAATTATCTTGAGTCTCAGTTGTTTCTAATACGGCTGCATAACCACTATTGGATACAGCACCAGTCACATCAGATACTGAAATTGCTGACGGGTTATAAGAAACTTGCATTTTTTCTGTCGCTAAATTGACTGAAGCTTTATCTACGCCCGACAACTTTCCGACAGCTTTTTCAATTGTCTGTGCACAGGATGCGCAGGTCATACCTTCAATTGCAAAGGTTTGCGTCTTTCCCTCTTGGGCAATCAGTTCATACCCTGAATTATCCACCGCTTTTTGTAGATTTTCTACCGAAAAAGTTGGTTCATCGTACTCTATACTTAACTTCTCTGTTGCTAGGTTCACGGAAGCCTGTGTGACCCCACGTACTTTTTTTGCCGCTTTTTCTACTGTCTGCGCACAAGACGCACAGGTCATACCTTCTATGGCAAACGATTTATTCTCCAATTTTTTCGCTCCTTATTCTCCATGACAATGTAAATGGCAATCGCATTGCCCTTCTGTACACTGACAATCCACTTCTTCTACTGCGAAAGCTTTTTTCATCTCTAATATTTCTTCTAGTCGCTGGATATCATCGAAGCTTAAGACATGATCTTCAATGATACTCCCTACTACATTCCCGACATTCTTTCGACAAATACGGTTGAAAATATCGTCTGTATAATTTCCTACGGCTTCTTTCTCTTCAATATTGGCAGTATAAATAAATTTTCTACCTTCTTGCTCTGTATTTAGTACGCCTTTTTCAACCAGTCGACCTAAGAGCGTTTTGATAGTGGCTTGTTTCCAGTCCATTTTTTCTTTCAATATGGAGATGACTTCTTTACTAGTCACTCGACCATTCGCCCAGACTACACGCATAACTTCCCATTCAGCATCTGTGATATGAGGGTTAACTACTATTGTACTCATTCTTTTTCCCTCCTTATTGTCTACATGCGTAAACGTAAATGTTTGAGATAAGTTTACTATTGTAAACCATTCTTGTCAAGTCTTTTTTTAATAAATGTAACCAGCTATTATTGCCTTTGTTTTCCTATCTTTACCCAATACTAATTATAAGATCACCATTGATTTACTTTTATTGATTTTAGAATTCCTTATTTTTAAAATTATATTTTCTAAATATGATGAACACTATTGAGCAATTTAATTGTTTATCGTATTTAGGAAATCAAGAATTGAGAAAAAGCGGAAAAATAGAAAAAACCTATACACACGGAAGTTATCATAGACTTCTTGTGTATAGGGATCTTTTTACTTTTTAAATTTATTGAATGTTTATTCTTCTCCGTTTTCTTCTATATCTTCAATTAATTGTTCCATCTTAACAATTTCTTCTTCTTGTGCTTGTATAATTTCTTCGCTTAATTGCTGTACTCGTGGATCTGTGAGATTGGCATTTTCACTAGTCATAATAGCGGTAGAGTGGTGTGGAATCATGGCTCTCATCCAAGCAGTATCGTCTATGCCAACTTGGTTTTGAATAAGCCCAAACGATCCCAGCACGAGTAAGACTGAAAGCCCCATTATAACGGCGTTTAATTTTTTATTATCATACATTTTCCACATAAAACCCATCATAATGATAGCCATGACTGCGCCCATAAAAATAGCCATATAAACACGGGTTTGACTAAAGTAAATGTGCGCAAATTCATTGACATTCACAAACATTAGAAAGTACATAATGACTGTTGAAGTTAAAATCATGAGGGCAAATTTTAGGTATTTATTCATAAGTATCCGTCCTTTTCTAGTATTTCTTAAACTTTAAGTTTGGTAGGTATTTTAATGTACCACTAGTGATTATTGAGCTAATTCTTCTTCAACAAACCATTTATGATTACGAACAACTGCTCCGCCATCTGTTGGTTGGTAATCCACCATATAAACATTCGTAGTTACAGCGTCATCAATTATTGCAGTTGCTCCTTCCATACCTTCCATATGGTCGGCTTCTAATGTCACTTCTTCTCCAGGTTCAAATGCGCCTTTGGTTGACTCAGAAATGTCTTCGTGGATAACCCAGCGATGATTTTCCTCTCGTTCTCCACCATTGGTTGGATTGAAAGAAACTTCATAAGCCGTCGTAGCAAATACGCCAGAAACAGTTGCTTCGGCACCTTCCATTCCAGGCATATGATCGCGCTGAAGAATAACAGATTCTCCTACTTCGTACATCGGATTTTCAGCTTCTTCCAAGCCTTCTGGAATTTCTCCCGACTCATCATGCTTCATATCTCCCATATTATCCATATCTCTTGTTTTTTTGGACTCGCTAATTATCTGGTTCTCATAGCTATCTTCTAATGATGGTTGATTTTCAAGTGTGTAGTTAGCAAATATTAAATCAGCATTTTTAATATTAAATACTTCAGTTAAATCGTCTACTGAAAAATTAGTACTTTGAGAAATCGCCCAGAGAGTATCTCCCCAAACCACTTCGTAATTTTGAAGTTCTTCTAATGTATCGTATTGGGAAACATCTGCTTGTACTTCTTCTACTGTACGCGCTCTCCAAAATTGGCTTGAGTCTTGTACTTCTTCCCCTAATTCTTCCTCTACTAGCCATTTATGATTTTCAACAGTATCGCCTGTTTCTGTATCCGTGTACGTGACCATATAAACAGTGGTGTCTTCTACCGAATCAATAGTTGCGGTCACCCCTTGCATACCGGGCATATGGGAAGCTTCTAGAACGACTTCGTCACCTGCTTGGTAAGGCTCGTCTTGGGCATTTTCAACTTCCTCGTGTACAACCCATTTGTGATTGGCGATTTCCTCTCCTGTTTTGGTGTCGTTATAGGTGATTTCATAGGCAATTGAATCAAAGGCACCTACAACCTCACCTGTAGCTCCCATCATTCCTGGCATGTGATCGGTTTGAATCGTTACTTCGCTTCCTTCTGGATAAGTTGGATTTTCTGCTTCTGCCAATCCTTCTGGAATTTCCCCAGATTCATCATGTTCCATACCTTCGTGGCCTGTTTGAGATTTATCCGTTGTTTCGCTAGCCACCGTTTTCGAGCCAGTTTGAGCAGCATTATCTGCATCATCAAGTGTATTCGCGCCTACCTTATTCACTAGTGGATAAGAACTTAATAATGCTACAGATAAAAGACTACTTATAATTGTTTTTTTCATGCGATTTCTCTCCTTTTGGTAATACCACCTTTGTTTACAAATGTAGTTGAATGGACTTACATGTAGTTTATAATTACCCCTTATCATTGTCAAACACTTTGATTTTTATCAATTACAAATGAAGACTTATCGTTGTTTTTATTATCTCATCAATATTTAAAAAGCGATTCCATAATAAACACGTAGATTAATTTAGAAACCAAAGACAACAAATTATCCCTTAGATCACCTATAAATCTCTTATTAATGCCCACTAATTTTAATTGTTTTTAAAGTGCTTCTTTTACAAGTTCAGTCAAGCCCATATCTTTCATTAAGATTTATGTTACAACCTATAGTTATAAGAAATGAATATGGCAAAAAGTGATTAGGTAATGTTTATTAATCCATGATCATTAGTCTTAACTTATGAATACGTTTTTTAATGTGGTTATGGAGAATTAATTAAGTTAGTAAATGATTCTCTATATTTTTTGGATGTGTAGGTCAATATAGAGAGTTTTTCAAATATATTTGAATATATACATACTAGTGTGTTTGAAAATGCCACACAGAGCAAATATGAGCTTTACACGGCATTTTTATTTTTAAGGATTACTTTCATTTTCTATTCTTTCAGCATATTTAGATTGAAATACATTTTCAAGATTGGAAATAACTTCAGGCGTATATAAATAGATTAATAATCTTCCAGACATATATATTTCTTTCAATATTTTTTCGTCTTCTTCATTGGTGAAATATTTAGTTATTGTAATTTTCGGAGGTGCTCTTGAATCTCTACGAATATATTTTTAGAATCTTCATCTATTTTTTCAATGGAATCATAGTTGATATTCCCATGATCCCTTTTAAATTCTAATTGGTCCCATACTTCCTTTGCATGGTCCCTTTAAAATTCTAACTGATTCCATACTTCCTTTGCATGGTCCCCTTTAAAATTCTAACCGATCTCATTCAACCTTCCATGGCCCCTTTAAAATTCTAACCGATCCTATACACCCTTTGCACGGTCCCTTGAAAAGGCAACAGTCTTTTTGACAAATTTTATAAGGTGCAGAACTTCTTTCCGTATGCTATTCCGATTGACCTTGACAATGAGCCTCCTCTTTAGAAAATGTCTTAAAATGAAATGTTCTTTGCTATTTTATTTAAGTTGTCATTTATTTATAGTATTGTCAGCCTCCTCGTTTACTAAGATTACTACAGCTCCCGCATTAATTTCTTTATTAAAAGAGAATAGTGGCTTTGTTTCCGTCTGTGTGGAACCTGTGAAGTCACTTGCTTCTTTCTTTTGTTTCATTTTTACAAAAATCCCTTTAACTTTTTCCCATATAGAATCTTCAATATCTTTCTTTGTACGAGAGTGTATAGTTACATCTGCATCTACTATGTCACTAAAATTACCATATATATCTGCGTTTGCTATAGCCGTTATATCAGAAGAGGAAAAACCTTGATTCTTAAGCCGCTCAATAGCAAGGCTAGCATCTTCCAACGTTGCATAAAGTCCTTCTATAACTTCTCCCATAAGGTCCCCCTCAATACGTAGTAAACTTAACAAGTGAAATATGGATTCTTATATACAGCAGCGCTCTTTTTTGGAGAATTTGATAGAATTAATTTCTATTTTCGTCAGTAAAGAAGCCCTGCAGTGCAAAGGCATCATCACGTGGCTGGTAACTGATGGCTGTCCCTGCCTGTGAAATGTCTAGACGCGGGAATCTATTATTCGACAACCCATTAACCAATAAAAACGGTTCAGTCAGCGTAACCCTGATAGCGCATTCAACTAGGTGGCAAAAGTCTCGCGGGGAAAGGTATTCGGACAGCCCGGATTCATCAACAATCGGGTCATGAAGGTTTTCATTGAAATTACCAATACGAATGCCAATTGATTCTTGCCCTTCTATAAAGGCGAAATAGCTGGCAAGGCTTTCTTGGTAGACTTTTGAGACACCGTACAGATCTCCTGGCCGGACTGGATCATCGACAGACACTTGCACATTTTTCGGATAGGCATTTACAGCATGAATAGAGCTTGCAAAGATAATCCGCTTAACGAAGTTCTCGTTCTTTGAGGCTTCTTTGAATAAATAGTAAGGCATCTTGTAATTCATTTCAATCAATGAATCATCAAACGCAGCATTGGGGGAAGGATTACCCGCTAAGTGGATAACATAGTCGATTCCTTCTAATAGACCCTCCCAATTTTCGCCAACGGTCAAGTCGAGCTCTTTGACGATAGTGCCCTCCAAAAGCTCCGGTCTAACGTCATAGAAATTGATATCCACCAAAGTCAACTCGTAACTCTTTTTAAGATGGTTTACTAAGACTTTGCCTATGTTACCGCTTGCGCCGGTGATCATAATCTTGTCCATGGTGTAACCTCCTTGTTTTTAATAGAACAAACATCGCAGTTATTCACATGAATTACTTTTCTCTAACTTTATGAAACCTCTCAGAAAAAGTCAAAAGATAACTGATCTCATTCAACCTTCCATGGCCCCTTTAAAATTCTAACCGGTCCCATACATTCTTTGCATGGTCCCTTTTAAAACTCAAACCGAACTCGTACAACCTCCCTTGATCCTCTTTAAAATGATTCAAGGGCTGACTACCTAACCTTCCTTTTTCTGCTCAATCATATTGCCGACCCTTTCCAAATTTCCCCTTTAATTTGCGCCCATGACCTTTGAAGACTTAATCAAATAAAGATACCCTTTTATCCGTTTGGCCTTGCTAGGCTTTACTAGGTAAGCTAGGCATACTTTGTGATTGGTTAAAAGTACTGGAAGAGCATAAGGGAAAATGGTGCATTTTTATCATTTTCTTGATACAAGTTGTATCAACCTTGTATCAACAGTTAAATCGGAAGTGGGTAAAACCCTTATTCCTACTTGCTTTTTAGCACCCTTAAACTTGATACAAGCTTGATACAAGTTGATGCGCTAATGCACCACTTTTTGCAGTTACTTGATGCAGGTTAAACGTTGATTTAATAGGCTTTTGAAGCGACTTGTATCAACAAAAAGTTTGTGAAAAAGTGCCTTTTTCCTTTAGGGCTTACACTTTAGTTAAGTAGATTTTTGAAAAAGCCTACCCATGCCTTCGAAAAATTTTTGAAGAAATTCGCCTAAAGCCTACCCATGCCTTTGGAAATTTTTTGAAGAAATTTACCTGAAGCCTAGCCTACCCCTTTGGAGTGAATGCAAGATTTTTTTCTCAAAACCTTGCCTAAGCTAGATGAAGCTTCGCCTATCATTTTGGTTTGAACAGGAGATTTTTGGATGAAGCCTCGCCTATCATTTTGGTTTGAACAGGAGTTTTTTGGATGAAGCTTCGCCTATCATTTTGGTTTGAACAGGAGTTTTTTGGATGAAGCTTCACCTATCATTTTGGTTTGAACAGGAGATTTTTGGACGAAGCCTCGCCTATCATTTTGGTTTGAACAGGAGATTTTTGGATGGAGCCTCGCCTATCATTTTGGTTTGAACAGGAGATTTTTGGATGGAGCCTTGCCTATTCTTTTGGTTTGAACAGGAGATTTTTGGATGGAGCCTTGCCTATTCTTTTGGTTTGAACAGGAGATTTTTGGATGGATCCTTGCCTACACTTATATAATGAACAGGAATATTTTTGATGAGTCGCTCGAAATAAATTTGACGTAACTAGAGGCAATCGACTAGGAAGGGTACAAGAGAAAATTGCTAGATCTGATGATAAATGAACCAATGGTTCACGATTAGATTCGCTTGAACTTGCTATCATCCCACCCTGCCCTTCACGATAACAAACAAAAAAATACCAGACAGTCATCGACCATCTGGTATCAAAAACATTATATGAATTTCTCTTTACTGATTAAATTGCCTGGCGTTGTTCTGAATTATTTGCGACTGGTTCTTCGTTCTCAGTTTCAACTTCTGAAGAAAGATCTAACGTTTTGACTAGACCTTTTTCTAAAGCCATTGCTAAAACTAACTCACGTACTTCGCTATCTGACATCGCAGAATCAATCGCATCGTTACGTTTAGAATTAACATAGTGGTCAAACTCTTTATCAAGTTGATTAGCAATCTCTCACATCTCTTTTGCCATCTCTTTAATTGACGTTGCTAACTCGTTTAATGGTTCTTGTTCTGAAGCAGTGAGCTGAACATCGATCTTACCGAAATCTAAATCGTTCTTACTATCCTTTAAAGTAGTTGCTAAACTAGCCCAACGTTTTTGTAATGGTTCTATTTTTCTTGCCATGATTATACGCTCCTTTTAAATTAAATATCGAATGGACTTAACAAATTATATCTAACAGCTTCACGACCAATGCTATCTTGTTTGATTGAAACTTCGTCAATATAATCTAACTCTACATCATACAATGCGATTTGATAATTCAAGTCGATGATTGATGCACGTAAACTTTCTAAAGCCACGACTGTTGAAGTATCTTGCGTAATACCTAGTGACTCTTCGTTGACTTCAGCAAGCAATGCGGCTTCACGTTCTTCAGCGGTCATCTCTTCAATTGGTTTTGTTTCTTCAACTGTACCACTTGAGTCTGAACCTGAAATGCTTGTTTCGCTTAATAGCTTTTCAATTTGTTTATTTGTTTCAACGTCGCCGATTGAGTTTAAAGCGATGTTGTCTGCTTCAATAATTTTCTTCGCATCGTCATCACGGTTCTGTTGCAAAGTTTTAAAATCTACTATCAAATAAGATAGAATAATAGAAAAAGATAGCAGGAGGAATAACGATGAATCATTTTAAAGGAAAGCAATTTCAGCAGGATGTGATTATTGTAGCCGTGGGCTACTATCTTCGTTATAACCTTAGCTATCGTGAAGTTCAAGAAATCTTATATGATCGTGGCATTAACGTTTCTCATACGACGATTTATCGTTGGGTGCAAGAATATGGCAAACTACTCTATCAAATTTGGAAAAAGAAAAATAAAAAATCCTTTTATTCATGGAAAATGGATGAAACGTACATCAAAATTAAAGGAAAATGGCATTATTTGTATCGAGCCATCGATGCAGATGGTTTAACCTTGGATATTTGGTTACGTAAAAAACGGGACACACAAGCAGCCTATGCTTTTCTTAAGCGGTTAGTGAAGTAGTTTGATGAACCGAAGGTTGTAGTCACAGATAAAGCCCCCTCTATTACAAGTGCCTTTAAGAAACTAAAAGAATACGGTGGCTTTTATCAAGGGACAGAACATCGTACCATTAAATACCTGAATAATTTGATTGAACAAGACCATCGTCCAGTAAAGAGACGCAATAAATTCTATCGAAGTTTACGCACTGCCTCTACCACGATTAAAGGCATGGAAGCCATTCGAGGATTATATAAGAAAACCCGAAAAGAAGGCACTCTCTTCGGGTTTTCGGTCTGTACTGAAATCAAGGTATTATTGGGAATCCCAGCTTAAATCATAGATACCGTAAGGGATTTTATTCTTTATTTAAAACTTTGCAACAGAACCTTTAAAACTTTGCAACAGAACCAAAAAAAGCAAGTAACATAGCAAGGAATTACTACGATACTTGCTATTCGTGATCATTTTTGACCTAATATGCATTTGATTCAGTTTCAGCAACTAGCACGATTTTTCCTACTGCATGGTGCGTTTCACTGAGTTCATGTGCAGCATAAATCCCCGCTTGGTTCAGCGGAAATTCAGCGCCAATCACGCTTTTTAGTTTCTTTTCAGCCATCAGCTTAACTAAGGATGCTAATTCTTCGCCATTTGGTTTCAGCCAGATAGCCTCAGCATGAATCCCTTTTTTTTGAATCCGTGGATCTTCGTCTATCGAAAGAATACTGATTAAACGTCCTTCAGGCTTCAGTACAGTGATGCTTTTTCGTTGTACCTCTCCTGCCATTGTGTCAAGAACCAAATCAATCTCACTTAAAGTAGTCTCAAAATCAGTCGTATGATAATCAATCACTTCATCAGCACCTAATTCTTTTAATAGCTGATGATTTTTCGGACTAGCCGTAGTAATTACATACGCGCCAGCTTCTTTCGCTAATTGAATCGCATATGTTCCCACGCCACCAGCTCCAGCATGAATGAGCACCTTTTGTCCTGCTTGAAGTTTCCCATGGGTAAATAGTGCTTGATAAGCGGTCAAACCAGCTAAAGGTAGTGCACCTGCATCTTTAAATGATACTTCTTCCGGTAATTTTGCTAGAAGATGATCATCAACAATTGTGTGCTCTGCATACGTACCAAACCGAGTCGTATCTGGTCTAGCGGCAACCCAATCACCAACTTTCCAGTCAGAAACCTGTGAACCTACCTCTTCAATGATACCTGCAACATCCCAGCCTAAAATAATCGGGAATTCCCATGGCATCATTTGTTGCAAATATCCTTCACGTAACTTCCAATCAATTGGATTTACCGAAGTTGCTTTTACTTTAACCAACACTTGATGAGCGAATAACTCAGGTAACGTCACAGTTGCATCTGTCAGTTGTTCTTTCCCGCCGTATTGATTAATTACGACTGCTTTTGTCGTTGTCATCTTGCTTCATCCTTTCGAATAAAATTAGATTGCTTTTACTGATACTTCAATATTTCCACGAGTTGCACGAGAATAAGGGCATGTTTGGCGTGCGATTTCTAATAATTCTTGGCTTTTTTCTAAAGTAATTCCTTCAATGTGGCCTTCGATTTCAACACCTAATTGAACATCAGGTAATGCAGTTTGGCTCAAATTGTATAGTGAAACAGTTACTTCAATAGTTGATTCACCATCTACTTGTGCTTGTTTTTTCACATAATCCAAAGCACTGTTAAAACAAGCACTATATCCAGCTGCAAATAATTGTTCTGGGTTTGTCGCACCTGCTACTTTGTGTCCTGGAGCAACGATTGTCATTTCAAAAGAATTATCAGGAGAATGAACCTCACCGTTACGTCCGCCTGTATTAATCATTTTTGTTGAAAAAACTTTTTTCATATCTATTACTACTTTCTGACATTTGTTTGGTTTTACCTTACTGAATACATTGTACACAATTTAATTGTATTTGAGAAAGTTAAAAATTTGCTACTATCCTCACTATTAATTTTATTTTACACAGGATTATGGACTTGACTAGTGTAATACTAACATAGTGTAATAGTAAGATAGTATAATAGTGTAATAGCGTAACTAATAGCAATAAAAAAACCAGTCCTAAGACTGGTTTTTTATTAATCTTGATAACCAAATACATTCACGCCGTAGACGTAATCTTGTACCCCTATACCTTTTGTTCCTTCAGGAGTATCTCCAATTTGGATAGATACCCACATATCTGTATAGTTAGTCATCATATTTTCGTAATGTCCTGGACTATTTTTCCAAGTATTGAATAGTTTACTAGCTAAGTATTCTTCTGAATATAGAGTGTATGGATTGCCGTTATAGATTGTAGCAGCTATATTTTCACTTCTAACGTAATTGTCCTCTAAGTAATCAAAGTCCGTTACGAATAATTCGCGTTCAACATTTTCGTTAGTAGGGCGGGTATGATCAAGTTTAGCTTCATTAGCCAGAACATAACAGTTCGCTCCTTTTTAATCGCTGTAATATTAATCTATTTTGAATGCACTTCGAGCCATGAAGAAATAGCTTCCCATGTAAGGTCTTTATCTGTAGCAATCGCTACCGTATAGTCTTCTATTTCTTTATTGCTAACGTTTAACGTCACACCGTTTAAACGTAAAAATGTATGAACCGCAACCAATGCGGTCCGCTTATTGGCATTGTGAAAACAGTGTTTCTGAACTATTTTTTGGTACAATATGGCTGCTTTATCAAACAGAGTCGGATAAAGTTCTTTATCAAATACAGCCTGTTTCGGTAAAGCGACACACATATTCAAAGCGGTTGGCTCCTTTACGCCGATCTGCTCCTCAGGGCTGTAGCGTTGAATCTGCAGCGTATTAATCATAACTAATTCCCGTTCAGTTAAATAACGGATCATCGGCTAACGAGTCCTTCAAGTGAAACATTGTAGTCATCCATCACTGCGTTAACCGTTGCTAAAAAATCGTCTTCTTTTTCGGCAGCTTTACGGATTTCAACGTGACCATCTTTGATAACATATTCAATGGAATCACCCAAGTTTAAGTTGAGTTGCTGTAAGACATCGGGTGGGAGTGTCGTAATCACGCTGTGTCCCGATTTACGTGTACTTCTTTGAATCATTTTCATATTTATCACCTCATACGAATAGTATATACGTATGTATTAAATGGTTCAAGTATATACGTATGTATTTTAATACCTTAATTCTGTTTGACTGGTTCTCTCACGCGTCTCTTTCATAAAATGATTAAATGGCTGTGCTTCTCCCGCTATCATTTTTTCAAGTGTCGCTATATTTTCTTGCGGCGAGGTGATTCCAGGATGTTTCTCAACAAATGCGGTAAGGGCATGCTCCTTTAACCAGTCGGTGCCACTTTTTTCTCCCACCCATGTGTGTGCAATTTCATTAGGTTTTTTTGTCGTGAGAATCCGATACTTCTGTGGTCCCGTTGTTTTTGAATGCAGCTTTAAATCATAAACACGTTGTGTCCCAATCTGCGTAATGGGTTCAATCGTATAAATAGAAAAGAAAGCCTGTGCTAGCGCGCTATTTTTTGATTTTGACGCGTCTTTTAAGTTTACCTGCACATTTAGTTGTTCATGCTCTAAAAGTGTCTCTAAACGTGAAATAAGGGTATGAGAAACATGCTTTACTTCTTCCAGAGCCGTTTCGAGTTCCGTCACGTGTTCTAAATTCTGCGTCCATTGTGCCGTGTAGTGCAAGGAATGGGCTTTCGTATCTAAGCCAAACGCATGTGCCACCACATAGGCCGTCATTTCAGCTTGGTATTCTAAGACTGGTGTCTCCTGCAGCGCTTTTTCATTTTTTAAGGCTTTTGTCCCAGCCTCATTTAGAAAGCGGATTCATCGTATTTTCACATTCTTTTCACGAAGCTTTTGCTTGAAAGAGACCCACGTGAGTCTTATAGTTAATTTATCAGAAAAGAAAAAGGAGAATGTACAATGAAGGAAGTACCAGAAACAAAGATTAAACTGACCGAGGCGAAAGATTTATTTGATCACGGTTATAATCTTTTATCAGTGATTCGTGAAGATGTCGATGCTCCGGTAGCAAAAGCAAAATTTTTAACTGAAGAAATAATTACGATATATGGTGAAGAAGCTGCTAAGAAATTCTATGATCCAACAAAGTTTAAACGTGAAGGGGCAATGCCTAAACCTGTATTGAAAACCTTGTTTGGAGAAGATGGCGTTCAAACCTTAGATGGTGAAGCTCATCATCATCGAAAGAATTATTTTATGGACTTAATGGTCCCAGAACGGATGGATGAGTACGCTGAAATCTTAGACAGACACCTAACAGAAAAAATGGAGGCACAACACGGAAAGTTTGAATTATTTGAGTTAGCGAATCTAGTGTTGTTTGAAGCCGTTGCAGAATGGTCTGGGATTAACTTGGATCGTTTAAGTGAAAATGAGATTAAAGATTTAGCTGAGAAACAAATTTCTATGATCAGTGGAGCAATTACCTCACCAACCGATCATATTAAAGGAATTTCTGATCGAAATGATTCGGAAGAGTGGGCACAAGAGTTAATTAAAGAAGCTCGCGAAAATCCTGTTCCAGGCAAAGAACATTTAGCTTTATATACTTTCGCTCAAGCGACAGATTTAGAGGGAGAATTATTGCCATTAGAAGTTGCGGCAGTTGAATTACTGAACATTATTCGTCCAACAGTCGCTTTAACTGTCTGGATGGCATTGATGGGACATGCTTTATTTGCTAAGGACGGTGTATATGATGAGTTGAAAGCTGACTTTAAAAACTTACAAGATCCTTTCATTCAAGAGATGCGTCGATACTATCCTTTCTTCCCAATGCTACCAGCAATCGCAATTGATGATGTTGAAATCAATGGTTACCATATTCCTAAAGACACTTGGACAGTTTTAGACCTTTATGGTACGAATCATGATGAACGAACTGTAAATGACCCAGAAAAGTTTGAAATTCGTCGCTATCTAGGGCGTGCAAAAGATTTATCTTATGAAGAAGAATATGAAATGATTGCTCAAGGTGGAGGAAAATTCAGAGAAATGCACCGTTGTGCGGGAGAATGGATCACTTTACATAGTATGCGAGTATTCTCGGATCATTTAGTCAATAAGAATGAGTTCTCGATTCCGGAGCAGGATTGGGAAATTCCAATGAATCAGTTCCCAACCTATCCGAAAGATCGATCATTACTTTTTAAAGAATAAAAATAAGCTATAAGCAATAAAGAGGCTTTTGTCCCAGCCTCTTTTTTATTCCTAATTACACTTTCTAAAAGACTTATTATTAACAATATAAAGAAAAAGGTTCTGTTGCAAAGTTTTAAATAAAGAATAAAATCCCTTACGGTATCTATGATTTAAGCTGGGATTCCCAATAATACCTTGATTTCAGTACAGACCGAAAACCCGAAGAGAGTGCCTTCTTTTCGGGTTTTCTTATATAATCCTCGAATGGCTTCCATGCCTTTAATCGTGGTAGAGGCAGTGCGTAAACTTCGATAGAATTTATTGCGTCTCTTTACTGGACGATGGTCTTGTTCAATCAAATTATTCAGGTATTTAATGGTACGATGTTCTGTCCCTTGATAAAAGCCGCCGTATTCTTTTAGTTTCTTAAAGGCACTTGTAATAGAGGGGGCTTTATCTGTGACTACAACCTTCGGTTCATCAAACTGCTTCACTAACCGCTTAAGAAAAGCATAGGCTGCTTGTGTGTCCCGTTTTTTACGTAACCAAATATCCAATGTTAAACCATCTGCATCGATGGCTCGATACAAATAATGCCATTTTCCTTTAATTTTGATGTACGTTTCATCCATTTTCCATGAATAAAAGGATTTTTTATTTTTCTTTTTCTCAATTATCGATACTAATATCCGGGGCTGTAGTGATGTGTTCATCGTAATATGGTGTATTTATAAATTCTTTAATTTCATCGACTGTAATATTCTCACTATCAATATCTTCAATTTCACTATGATAAATTTGACCTTCAAAATAATGGAAAGCAGGAACGCTGTTAATTTTATATTCTGAAGCAAATTTTGCTGCAGTTTCGGGGTCTTCATTTATTAAATCTAAATAATAGATTTTCCCTTCTACACCTGTTTCTGGATCTGAAGAACCATTTTCAAATATTTCAGTAGCTTCTTCTAATTTTGACGCAAATTCTCGACAGTATGGGCAAGTTTCTTTTCCGATAAATAAATAAAAAGCATCTCCTTTATTTATTTTATCTGTGATTTCTGTTGCACTTATTGTAGTAAAATTTTGAACAATATTGCGGTAAGATTCGATTTCTTTTTCCTCATTTTGGTTATTTTGTTCTGAACTTATAGTAGTATCATCAGAGTTATTACTTGTATTTTGTTCATCCATTTGTCCAGCACAACCTAAAAGCAAAGATGATAAAGTAGCTAGTAATATAATTCTTTTCATTTAAAAAACCCTTTCAATGAAAAATTGTTTATTGAAGTTTAAAATATAAGTTATATAAATGCAAGGGCTTTCTAATTTTAATTTAATGTTTTCACATCGAAAAAATGATGTTGTAGTAAAAGATAATAAAGAGCCCCCTGACGAAAAGTCGAAGAGGGTTTTCTTTTTATTTTGAGGTTTGAGAGGCGACAATTTTTAGAGACCACTCAAACTTAAATGGCATCAGCTAATTGCACCATAAGGGTGCGCTGATTCTTGGCTCAAAAGAGCCGAAATAGGCGTCTGCAGGACCCCTCGGAGAGCCCACACTTTACCATGTAAAGTATAGTGGGTTATACTTTACTTGGAAGATACACCGAATGAAAAAATACTGAAGAACAACTAGCAAAAGATTTTAAAGAGTTGTTTTATTTTAAGTCTTTATAACATGAGTGAAGCGAATTTTTAAATTTCGATAGAAATTTTTACATCAAAAAACCCCCTGTCAAAAATGACGAAGGGGGTTTTTTTGCGCACGCTTTTCGAAGAAAATAACACGACTTGAAAAGTGGTGTATAAGTGCGCCCTACCTTAATTTCATTGTTCACCAACATTTCACTGACAACAGGGAAGAAAAAAATGAGGTCTTTTTTGTTTAATCTGCCACTTTCTTTTCCCAACAATCTCCACAGATGATTTCACCATCTTTAGGTATAAACATTTCTTGGCATTCTACGCATTTATTGTATCCCTTTTTTTCTAAGTACTTGTCTTTTCTTGCTAATTTAGCTTCTTGTTCAGCCAATTCTTTTTTAGCTTGCCCCATATATATTTCCTCCTCTCTGTATTGTACTTTTATTATACAACATTTAGAGTTTGGTCATTTTATACGAAAAAAGGCCCTTCTTTTTTATTTTCTATTCATTTTTTTCTTGATGTATAAGTTCGCCCTTTTGTTTTTAATCAGGGATTGAGAATTTCCCAAAAGAGTTAATTTTAGATTTTGTCATGACAATGACTGTGCTTGCTGTTACATAGTTTTAACTTAAAACGTATTTTTTGAAATCGTTCTATCTATAAAAAAACCAGTAGCGTGAACTACTGGTTTTTTTTATAGATTAAAAGGGTTTTGGCCAAGCGTTAGTAGTAGATAATGTTTCAAATCCACCTTTTGCACCTTTTCGATGCGCAATTTTTTCTATTTCTTTTAATAATTTATATTCTTGATTTGTAAATTGTAATTGTTCAAATAAAAAAATACTTGATAAAGTTTGGTATAAAGCTCGTGATTCCGCTTCTGGAGTTTCTTTACCCTTTTCAATTCTATCTTTCGAAGTATTTAATAACTTTATTGCTTGTTTTACGCCTGCATTATTTTGATTTCTTTTATTAATTTTAGAGATTAAATCAGAAATTAAAATTAAAATATCTTTATCATTAGCACTTTGCAATTGTAGCACCTCCTCGTATTTTTTTTGCGGTGAGTCGACTTCTATAATATATCATATCCCAAATACGCAAATTAAGGGGCGATTATGACGTTTTATACATGATTGCATATAAATACCCTATAGTAGTTTTAAAATGCCTCTAACCCCCCTAAAATTTTGATTTTAAAGGTGATTAGTGTAATTCAAATCATATTAGATAGAAATATAGCTAAATGAGTAAATCACGTTACTTATACCCTTTCATTTGCTTCTGAGCGTATTTCAGGGGTTTGTTAAGGGTGTTAACCCTTGACCATGCGTTAGCATGCTAGTAAATGCAGAAATTTATCCGAGATTACTTAGATTTTCAAACATTCTCATACAACGATCCCCCTTTTTCTTGAAAATAAGGGGTTTAAGGGCCTTTGCCCCTTTTTTTAATGGCTTGCGTCAGCAAGGCGTCCTTTTTTATTTTTTCTTTTCTCTTTTTTTTATAGTTTTTTTATCGAAATTTTGTTTAAGGAAAATATGATAAATAGATAAATGTTTAATTTATCTTTGTTTAGATAATGTTTAGATATATGTTTAGATGATTTTTAGGCCTTGGGAGAGTAAGAATTAGGCCTCTTTATAAAGAACAAATGTGGTTCTGTCGTAAGGTCGACTGGTCTAAAGGACGGGTCTACACATTCATTCCAATACTCTAAATGTTTTTTGTCAATCCAATGCTGGGACTCCTCAACGTCTTGACCATTTTCCCCTTGCACTGAATACCAATACAAATATTCAGTACCATTAAGCGTTTCTCTAAAGATGGTTTCTACATACATTTTTTCGCCTTCGAGAGTAACCAAAACATCTTTCATATTTTCGTTTAGGAACTTTATCCATTCATCAACTTTTTCTGTTTTTCCTTCTTTGACTTTAAATCTAGTAAGTTCTACGTTCATTTTATTTCACCTTAGCCTTTATCCAGTATTCAGTACAATCTTGATTATGTTCCATAAAACCATAATCTATAAGGGATCTCCTAATTATTGCGAAATCGGTATAGATTGGCTTTAATATTTCATTAACTTCTTTTTCTGAGTATATCCTGTTTTTTCGTTCAATAAAGCCAAAACAAAAAAAGAGTGGCTAAGCCACTCTCCAGATCACAATTTAGTTCATTTTAGCAAACGCAACTAACAATCCCTGATCACAGGATTCGAAACCATTCTTTTCATAAAAATATCTAACATCAGAAGCTTCTTCAGTTAAAAGAACTTTTTGACGAACATTTTTATATTTATTTAATATTCTTTGCAATAATTCACTTGCAATACCCTTATTCTGATAAGCATTCAAAACAAGTATATCTTGTATATACAAAATCGTTAATCCGTCTCCAATAGCCCTAATAAGACCTACTAATTTATCGTCATTCCAAACAGTTATAACATCTAACGATTGTAATATAGCTTGCTTTAATACTTCCAAATCTTGAGTATACGCACCCCAACCAACGTCATTATATAATTCTTCTAATTGCTTAATATCGATATCTTTACTTATACTGAAATTTATTGTCATTTTTATTAACTCCCTATTCAAATTTTATACTGAATAGTCACTCCATAATTTATCAACTGTCTTATGGAACCTTTCAAAATACAAATTTTTCTCTATCCATCATTCCAATATTTCTCCAGTTTCTCTATCTATTTTTTTAAAAGACTTATACCGATTAGAACGTAAATAAACAGTTAAAAAGATCGTCTGACTTCTAACAATTGTCTCCAATTTTCAAGAGCTGATTCAGGATATACAATCCAACTCCAATTCCTAACACAAGTATCTTTTTCAACCATGCTATAATTACTACTCTCCTTCAAATGAGATATTTTCAGTTTCTGTATCGTAATACACTAAAGCGAATGCTGGCTCATTAAAGTCGTCTACAAATAAACTTTCATCTTCTGCTTCTTTTAACGCACTTTCATATATATAAATTTCATCATCAGGTACACTCAAAGTGATATTATTTTGGGTTTCAGGATTATATAAAGTGATTTGGTTTCCTTCAACTTTTTCTATTAGACATAATACTCTCATATTTGCTCTCCTTTGCGTTTTAAACGACTGTATTAACATAAACATTACTTGCGTTCTAAATCGCCTTAGAACGCAAGTAATTGCTTCTAATGATTATCCTAGCCACTTATCTAATGGTACTGGCGGTAAATCAGTTGGATTTTCTTGTTGAGTTTCTGCATAGTCCTTAAAGACATTTTTTAAAGAGATATACAAGTAACTATTGATATCTTTCGTTTTGCCTTGATTGAATTGGATAATAACACGCTTAAAGGTATTTGCGAGTTCATCATGTAATGCTGCTTTTTCGTAGGGATTAATTTTAATGCTAGTATCTTTTTCAGCTGATTTCCAACCAAAATAGAATTTATCAATATAGACTTTAAATTGTTCTAGCTCACTAAAACTGTAATTCTTAACCAGTTGAATAGTTTCTTGTCCATAAGCAGAAACTAATTCATTTTCTTCAACATATTGTTCAATGAGTTCTTGCACGGGCTCTCTCGAGGAGGTCTTGCAGACGGCTAGTCGGCTTTTCAAGCCGAGTATCAGCGACCCCATTGGGTCAATTAGCTGATACCTGTTTGAGGTTTGCTGCCCTACTTTTTCAGTAGGTCTGCAAACCTCAAACCAAAATAAAAACTCCCTTCGACTTTCGTCAGGGGGCTTTTATATTTAAGTGCATTTAATTTTGAAGATTACCCTCAAAATATAAACTAAAAACATCAACGTTATCACTAATTGTTTGATGAAAATGAGTAATATTTTTGAACGTAAATTCATAACTATGATTTTCAAAGTATCTTCTTAACTGAATAATGTTTTTTAAATCATTATCTGCAACAGCAGTTAATAATTCATTTTTAAATTTACCAGTCATCTTTCAAAAATCTCCTAGCCATTTTTCTTTTCTTTATTTCGCCAAATATTAATTAAACCAACTATAAATAAAAATACTGGAATAGATAAACGATTTAAATCATCAATCGGATCTCCTAATAACGTTACTGCAACAATAGCAATAATGCTTATAACCGAATATTTTATTATAAAAGCTATATATGGATGTTTTAAAAAATATTCTTTTATATTATTCAAAATAGTTAGCACCTACCTAGTCTGATGTTGTGTAGCTACAATTTCTCCTCGATATCCTCTACCTCTTCTCGTATAAAATTCTACTTTACCATTATTATTTGTATCCCAATGATTAGCAATCGTAGAACCTACTTTACCAGCTGCTGATGTCCATCCAGCAGCAGTTAACAAACCTTTTAAAACTGAACCACCTAATGGAATTTTACTAACTATCCCTAAAATACCACCATGCACTCCTGCATTTATAGCATTTGCAACAAAAGTATTAGATAACGTAAATAGTTTATTCCAAGAATCCCATTTAGCAACTACTTTCCCACCTGCTGTGACAGTAGAATATAAGACTATATCACCAGAACTTTCAACATCTTCCTCATAAACAGTTATTAAAGGATTTCCTTGTTTATCATATGTGATTTCAATATTCTCTTCTACTTATTGAATATCATTAACTTCACTAGCATAGGCAACACCTGCTCCAAATACAGGAAACACAATAGTAAATATAGTTAAAAATAAAACTCCAATAATTAAACTTTTCCTTGCTCTAAAAAACATATAATATCCTCCCTTGTTAATACACCATTAGTTATAAGCGATTATAAAATAACTTATTTTATAATCACTTTCAATGTTTTTTATTTTAAATTTCTTTATAAAAATTCTCTTTATATAGTTTTTACATTTTTTTAAATAGCTAATTAGGAGGCTTTTTTATTATTTAAATTCGTTTTTCTTTTTCAACCACATACCGTCAATCATCTTGTTGATTGCTAAAGTATTATGATTGATTGCAACATCAAACCAATCGTCAGAATGTTGAATACAAATCATCAAAAAGTCAGCATAGTTATCAATCTCGGTTCTGTTGCAAAGTTTTAAATCTACTATCAAATAAGGTAGAATAATAGAAAAAGATAGCAGGAGGAATAACGATGAATCATTTTAAAGGAAAGCAATTTCAGCAGGATGTGATTATTGTAGCCGTGGGCTACTATCTTCGTTATAACCTTAGCTATCGTGAAGTTCAAGAAATCTTATATGATCGTGGCATTAACGTTTCTCATACGACGATTTATCGTTGGGTGCAAGAATATGGCAAACTACTCTATCAAATTTGGAAAAAGAAAAATAAAAAATCCTTTTATTCATGGAAAATGGATGAAACGTACATCAAAATTAAAGGAAAATGGCATTATTTGTATCGAGCCATCG